>NZ_KV824414.1:6076-7989 GCF_001816045.1 Kytococcus sp. HMSC28H12 | reverse complement strand
CGCGCCGCCGCCGACGCGGTGACCGCACGCCGCATCGCGGGGCTCTCGATGGAGACGATCGACGGGGAGCCCGCCCTGCGCAGCGAGTCGCCGCTGGTCGCCGCGCTGCAGGAGGCCGGCTTCGGTGCCACCCCCAAGGGCTGGAGGCTGCGTGCCTGAGGGCGACACCGTCTGGCGCACCGCACGCCGGCTCCACCTCGCCCTGGCCGGACGGGAGCTCACCCGCAGCGACCTGCGCTGGCCGTCGCTGGCCACGGTCGACCTCACCGGCCGCACCACCCTGGAGGTCGTCGCCCGCGGCAAGCACCTGCTGCACCGCCTCGACGACGGCCGCACCCTGCACTCCCACCTGCGCATGGAGGGCTCCTGGCGCGTGCACCCCGTCCCCGGGCCGGCGCGGCTGCCCGGCACCACGCGCGCCGTGCTGGCCAGCGCCGAGCACGTGGCCGTCGGCGCGTCGCTGGGGATGCTCGACCTCGTGCCCACCCGCGAGGAGCACACGCTGGTGGGCCACCTCGGGCCGGACCTGCTGGGGCGGGAGACGGAGCTCGAGGTGGTGCTCGACGCCTACGCGGCCCAGGGCGACCGCCCGGTGGGCGAGGCGCTGCTGGACCAGCGGCTCGCCTGCGGCATCGGCACGCTCTACGCTGCCGAGTCGCTCTTCCTGCGGCGGGTGGACCCGTGGGCCGGGGCGGGTTCGCTGCCGCGGGAGACCCTGACGGCCGTGCTCACCACGGCACGGTCGGCCCTCGTGGCCAACTGCTCACGGGCGGTGCAACGCACCACGCCGCCGAGCCTGCGGGAGCCCACCTGGGTCCACGGCCGGGCACGGCGCCCCTGCCTGCGCTGTGGGACGCCGGTCCGCGTGGACCCCCTCGGCACGCCCCCGACGGACCGGGTGCTCTTCCACTGCCCCACCTGCCAGGGCAGCCACCCGCGCTGACTCAGCCGACGGGCGTCGGGCGCAGCACCTGCTCGCGGGGGCCGCCGGGGCGGATGTCGGCCGGCGAGTCCGGCACGTTCACGGCCTCCTCGGCCTCGGCGATGGCCACGCGCACGGCCACGTCGTTGAGCATCTGGCTCACCGGCAGGTCCAGGGCACGGCAGATGGTGGCGAGCATCTCCGAGCTGGCCTCCTTCTCACCGCGCTCCACCTCGCTGAGGTAGCCCAGCGACACCGAGGCGTCCGAGGACACCTGGCGCAGCGTGCGGCCCTGCTCGCGGCGGCGCTCACGCAGGACGTCGCCGACCTCGCGTCGAATGATCACCATGCGCGCCTCCTGCGTCTCGTCGGTGGTCGGGGCCGTCAGGTCGACGGGACCCGAGGGGATCAGCCAAGTCTAGTTGCCTGAGAACTTCCTGCAGAGCCGCCCCCACGCTCTGCCGGCGCACCGCGGCGCGGTCGCCCGGGAAGTGGAACGCTCGGTGGGTGGCCTGGTGTTCCCCGGCACCCCCCTCGGCCGCCTCCCCGCCGTCCCCGCGCCATGCCAGGCCGACGAAGACCGTGCCCGCGGGGTGTCCGTCGGCGGGTCCCGGGCCGGCAACGCCGGTGGTCGCCACCGCCAGGTCCGCACCGCCCCAGGCCGCGGCGCCCAGGGCCATCTGCTCGGCCACGAGCCCGTCCACCGGCCCGGTCCGGGCCAGCCGCCCGGCATCGACGCCCAGCGCGGAGGCCTTGAGCTCCGTGGCGTACGAGACCACGCCCCCGCGGAGCACCGCCGAGGAGCCCGGCACGTCGGTGAGCGCCGCACAGACCAGGCCGCCGGTGAGCGACTCGGCCACCGCGAGCGTGAGCCCGCGGGCCGTCATCCGCTGCACCACCGCGCGGGCGAGGTCGGTCACGGGCTCCCCGCCGGGCGTCGCCGGGTCGGTCACGCGGTGCCCCGCCGGCCGCGGCTCCACAGGCGGGGGGC
>NZ_KV824414.1:0-6056 GCF_001816045.1 Kytococcus sp. HMSC28H12 | reverse complement strand
CCACAGGCGGGCGGCGTCCCGCAGGTAGTCCAGGCCGGTCACCACGGTCACCACCACGGCCGCCAGCATCACCCACCACGCGATGGTGGCCACCACGCCTCCCAGCGGCATGAGCATCAGGCCCACGGCCACCGACTGCAGCACCGTCTTGAGCTTGCCGCCGCGGCTGGCGGCCATGACGCCATAGCGGATCACCACGAAGCGCACCACCGTGATGAGCAGCTCGCGGGCCAGGACCACGACGGTCACCCACCAGGGCAGCAGGTCGATCCAGCTCAGGCACACCAACGCCGAGCCGATGAGCGCCTTGTCCGCGATGGGGTCGGCGATCTTGCCGAAGTCGGTGATGAGGTTGCGGCGGCGGGCCAGCTCCCCGTCGATGCGGTCGGTCACCGCGGCCAGCGCGAAGACCACGAACGGCCACCACGAATGCAGGTGGTCCTCCCCGGCGCCGGGGTCGCGCAGCAGGAGCCACACGAACACCGGCACCATGAGGATGCGCAGCACCGTCAGCGCGTTGGCGAGGTTCCACGGGCTGGGCTGTCCCGCCGCGGCGCCGGCGGGCACGGGGTCGACGGGCTGCTGCGGGGCGCTCACGCGGCGTCCCCGTCGACGCGGGCCACGAGGTCCACGCCCTGGCTGTCCACCACGGTCGCGTCCACGATCTCGCCGACGCCCACCCGGGCCGGGGCGCCGCTGGCGTCCACGAGCACCGTCACGCCGTCCACCTCGGGGCCCTGCTCCTCGGAGCGGCCCACCACCTGCTGGCCGGCCTCGCCCTCGTCCTCGACGGCCTCCACGAGCACGCTCACGCGGTCGCCCACGCGGTCGGCCGCGCGCTGGGCCATGACCTCCTCGGCGAGGTCGCGGATGTGCGCCACCCGCTCGTCGACGACCTCCTGCGGCAGCTTGCCGTCGAGCGTCTCGCCCTCGGTGCCGTCCTCGTCGGAGTAGCCGAAGACACCGAGCACGTCGAGGCGGGCCCGCACCACGAAGTCGGCCAGCAGCTCCACGTCCTGCTCGGTCTCGCCGGGGAAGCCGCAGATGACGTTGGACCGGATGCCGGCAGTGGGCGCCGCCGACCGCACCTGCTCGATGAGGCCGAGGAAGCCCTCGGCGTCGCCGAACCGGCGCATGCGGCGCAGCAGCGGCCCCGAGGCGTGCTGGAAGCTCAGGTCGAAGTAGGGCACCACGCCGGGGGTCTCCACCATCGCGCGCAGCAGCTCGGGGCGCATCTCCGCCGGCTGCAGGTAGCTCACGCGCACCCGCTCGATGCCGTCGATGCCGGACAGCTCGGGCAGCAGCGCGTCGAGCAGCCGCAGGTCACCCAGGTCCTTGCCGTAGCTCGTGGTGTTCTCGCTCACCAGGAAGAGCTCCTTGACGCCGTTGTCCGCCAGCCAACGGGCTTCGGCGAGCACGTCGTGCGGGCGGCGCGAGAGGTAGGCCCCGCGGAACGCCGGGATGGCGCAGAAGGAGCAGCGGCGGTCGCAACCCGAGGCGATCTTCAGCGGCGCCCACGGCTTGTCGTTGAGCCGGCGGCGGATGACGGTACTCGGCCCCGATGCCGGCGCGGGGGCGTCCAGCGCGGCGTCACCGGGCTCCACCGGCGTCACCTGGTCGGCCAGGGTGAGGCCGGCCTCCTCGAGCTCCTGGGCCGTGGCCGTGCCGTGGCCCGGCAGCGAGACGCCCGCGGCCCCCTCCTGGCGGGCCACCGGCGAGAGCGGCAGCAGCCGGCGGCGGTCGCCCGGGGTGTGGGGCTCCGGCGCGTGCCCCGCGAGCACCGCCCGCAGCGAGGAGGACATGTCGGCATAGGAGTCGAAGCCCAGCACCGCGTCGGCCTCGGGCAGCTCGGCGGCCAGCTCGGCGCCGTAGCGCTCGGCCAGGCAGCCCACCGCCACCACCGCGCCGGTGCGCCCCTCCTCCTTGAGGTCGTGGGCGTCCAGCAGCGCGTCGATGGAGTCCTTCTTGGCCGAGTCCACGAACCCGCAGGTGTTCACCACCGTCACGTCCGCGCCGTCGGCCTCGTCCACGAGCTCCCACCCGGCGGCGGCCAGGCGGCCGGCGAGCTCCTCGGAGTCCACCTCGTTGCGGGTGCAGCCCAGGGTCGCGATGTGGACGCTGCGCACCTGGCCCCCGGAGGTGGTCTCGGGTGCGTTCTCGGCGGGCTCGGCGACCGGCGCGGAACCGGTGGGGAGGGAGGTGGAACTCATGCTCCAAGGGTAGGCGGTCACCCTGAACGCCGGCGGCCCCGCGCGGCCCACCCGGCCACCCACCGGCTGTGGCGCCGGGCACAATGGGGCGCATGCCTGACGTCGCCGCCATCCGCTCCCTGCTGCGCGAGTTCCCCCTCGTGGACGGACACAACGACCTGCCGTGGCGCCTGCACGCGCTCTCCCGGGCCGATGCCGAGTCCACCGACCTCACGGTGGCCGACATCGGCGCCGGCACCCTGGGCACCCCCACCCAGACCCACACCGACCTGCCGCGCCTGCTCGACGGCGGCGTCGGCGCCCAGTTCTGGAGCGTCTTCGTGCCCGCCCACCTCTCGGGCGACAACGCGGTGAGCATGACCCTGGAGCAGGTCGACCGCGTGCGCTCCCTGGTGGCGCTCTTCCCCGACCGCCTGGAGCTGGCCGACACCGCGGCCGACGTGCGCCGCATCCACGCCTCGGGCCGCATCGCCAGCCTCATGGGCGCCGAGGGCGGCCACAGCATCAACAACTCCCTGGCCACCCTGCGCATCCTGCGCGAGCTGGGCGTGCGCTACATGACCCTGACCCACAACAGCAACGTGGACTGGGCCGACAGCGCCACCGACGTGGAGAACATCGGCGGGCTGAGCCGCTTCGGCACCGAGGTGGTGGCCGAGATGAACCGCATCGGCATGCTGGTGGACCTCTCGCACACCTCCGCCGGGACGATGCGCGACGCCCTGGCCGCCAGCCGCGCTCCGGTGGTGTTCACCCACTCCGGTGCCCGGGCCGTCACCGACCACCCCCGCAACGTGCCCGACGACGTGCTGGAGCGCCTGCGCGCCAACGGCGGCGTGTGCATGGCCACCTTCGTGCCCAGTTTCGTCAACCAGGGCTCGGCCGACCACCGCTTCGAGCGCGAGGACGCCGCCCGCGCCGCCGGCCTGCAGCCCACCGACGACGGCTGGGAGCCCTTCATCGACCGCTACATGGAGGAGCACCCGCCACCGGAGGCCACGCTCGAGGACGTGGTGGCCCATGTGGAGCACCTCCGCGAGGTGGCCGGCATCGACCACATCGGCCTGGGCGGCGACTACGACGGCACCCCCGTGCTGCCCACCGGCCTCGAGGACGTCACCGGCTACCCGCGCCTGCTGGCCGCGCTGGCCGACCGCGGCTGGAGCCGGGGCGACCTGGAGAAGCTGGCCGGGGCCAACATCCTGCGCGTTCTCGACGCGGCCGACACCGTGGCCGACGTGCTCGACGACGAGCCCAGCCGACGCTGGCGCATCGAGCAGCTCGACGGCTGAGCCCGCTCCACCGCGGCCCCGCGCCACACCGGCGCGGGGCCGCCGTGCGTGCGCGCCCCTGCCTCAGCGGCGGAACTTGGTGAGCGTCAGGCCCATGAGGCGGGCCACCACGAGCGCCACGTAGTTCATGCCCGCCATCTCCTCGAGGATGATGAACGAGCGGGCGTGGTTGCCGGCCGGCGTGATGTCCGACAGGCCGGTGCCGGTCATGGTGGTGAACGACAGGAAGATCAGCTCGAACCAGCTGAGCTTCTCCCCGTGCGGCGCGGCGAACGAGCCCGGCCAGATGAGCTGCACCGCCCCGTAGGTGTACGCGAACGCCCACGCGGCCACGGTGAAGGTGGCGCCGGTGGCCCACAGCTCGTCACTGGTCACCCAGTTGTCCGAGAACATGTACACCAGCAGGGCGAAGACCACGTAGAAGTAGAAGACCGCGTGGAAGCACATCGACGCCAGCTCGATGCCGGTGACCTCCGGGAGGAGCACCTCCCCCACCGAGAGCGCCACCGCTGGCACGCCCACGAGGCCGCCCACCCAGGTGAGCAGCGGCGTGCGCCGCACCGCGCGCAGGGCGAGCACCAGGGTGAGCAGGCCGAGCACGGCGATGGCCAGGCGCCCCGCCCCGCTCTCCCCGGTGAACGGGTAGGCGATGACGCTCAGCAGCTGCACCACGAGCAGCACCGCCGAGGGGTTGCTGGCGATGCCGCGGCGGGCCTTGACGTGCCACGGCGTCGGCGGGCGCACGGGGTTGCGGTACATCAGCGGCCCGTCAGCTGCCAGGCGTCCTCGTCGTCGTCCTCGTCGTCCGAGAAGACGGCGCCGTCGGAGACGTCCACGCCCGCGTACCGGTCGGTCATCGGGCGGGCCCCGGAGTCGGCGCCGCCCTCCTGCGGCGCCTCGTCGGCGTCGTCCCGGGCCCCCTCGCCGGCGTCCTGCTCGAGGTCCTCCGGCGGGTCCTCGCCGCGCAACCGGGCGAGGGTGGCCGGCAGGTCCTCGGGGCGCACCAGCACGTCGCGGGCCTTGGACCCCTCGGACGGGCCGACGATCTCGCGGGACTCCATGAGGTCCATGAGGCGCCCTGCCTTGGCGAAGCCCACGCGGAGCTTGCGCTGCAGCATCGAGGTGGAGCCGAACTGCGTGTTGACCACCAGCTCGGTGGCCTGGAGCAGCACGTCGAGGTCGTCGCCGATGTCCTCGTCGATCTCCTTGGTCGGGTTGACCTGCTGCACGTCCTCGCGGTAGTTCGGCGCCAGCTGGCCCTTGACGTGGGCCACCACGTCCACGATCTCGGACTCGTTGACCCACGCGCCCTGCACGCGCAGGGTGCGGCTGGCCCCCATCGGCAGGAAGAGCGCGTCACCCTGGCCGATGAGCTTCTCCGCACCGGGCTGGTCGAGCACCACGCGCGAGTCGGCCAGCGAGGAGGTGGCGAAGGCCATGCGGCTGGGCACGTTGGCCTTGATGAGGCCGGTCACCACGTCCACCGACGGGCGCTGCGTCGCCAGCACCAGGTGGATGCCGGCGGCACGGGCCAGCTGGGTGATGCGCACCACCGACTCCTCGACGTCGCGCGGGGCCACCATCATGAGGTCGGCGAGCTCGTCCACCACCACCAGCAGGTAGGGGTACGGCTGCAGCTCGCGCTGCGATCCCGGCGGCACCTGCACCTTGCCCGAGCGCACCGCCTTGTTGAACTCGTCGATGTGCTTGAAGCCGAAGTTGGCCAGGTCGTCGTAGCGCTGGTCCATCTCACGGACCACCCACTGCAACGCCTCGGCGGCCTTCTTGGGGTTGGTGATGATCGGGGTGATGAGGTGCGGGATGCCCTCGTAGGCCGTGAGCTCCACGCGCTTGGGGTCCACGAGCACCATGCGCACCTCCTCCGGCGTGGCCCGCACGAGGATCGAGGTGATCATCGAGTTCACGAAGCTCGACTTGCCGGAACCCGTGGCGCCGGCCACGAGCAGGTGGGGCATCTTGGCCAGGTTGGCGATGACGTAGCCGCCCTCGACGTCCTTGCCCACGCCCATCACCATCGGGTGCGTCTGGTTGCGCGCCTTGTCGCTGCGCAGGACGTCACCCAGCGACACGTTCTCGCGGTCGGTGTTGGGGATCTCGATGCCGATGGCGCTCTTGCCCGGGATGGGCGAGAGGATGCGCACCTCGGCGCTGGCCACGGCGTAGGAGATGTTCTTGCTCAACGCGGTGATGCGCTCGACCTTCACGCCCGGGCCGAGCTCCACCTCGTAGCGGGTCACCGTCGGACCCCGGGTGAACCCCGAGACCACGGCGTCGACGTTGAACTCCTCGAAGGTGTTGGTGAGCGCCGCCACGACGGCGTCGTTGGCCGCGGAGCGCTCCTTGTGCGGCGTGCCGGGCTTGAGCAGCGCGGTGTCCGGGAGGGTGTAGCTGACGTCGCCGGAGAGAGCCAGCTGCTCCACGCGCTGCGGCAACTGCGTGGTGGGCGGGGGCACGGGCTCCGGCTCCGGCTCGGCCTGCACGGGCTTGGCGCCCGGCTTCGCACCGGGCCTGGCCCCGGGCTTCGCGCCGGGGC
>NZ_KV824413.1:0-11588 GCF_001816045.1 Kytococcus sp. HMSC28H12 | reverse complement strand
CGGACCGCACCGCGTGGTGCGGTCCGCCCGGGGTCGTCGTGCGGGGCGTGGGCCGGGGGGCCGCCGAACGGTCGGACCTGCCGGGTCCCGCCGGCCGTCTCAGCCGGCCACGGTGGCCAGGATCAGCTCACGCACGCGCGCGGCATCGGCCTGGCCCTTCATCGCCTTCATGACCTGCCCGATGAGGGCGCCGGCCGCCTGCTCCTTGCCGCCGCGGATCTTCTCCACGATGTCCGGGTTGGCCGCGACCACGTCGTCCACGGCCGCCTGCAGCGCGCCGTCGTCGGACACCATCGCCAGCCCGCGGGCGTCGGCCACCTCGGTGGGGCTGCCCTCGCCGGCGAGCACGCCGTCGAGCACCTGGCGCGCCATCGAGTCGTTGAGGCGGCCCTCGGCGACCATGCCGTCGAGCTCGGCCACGGCGGCCGGGGTCAGGCCGGCGCCGGTGCCGTACTCCTCCACGGTCTGCCCGGCGTCGTTGGCCCGGCGGGCCACCTCACCGGTCCACCACTTGCGGGCGCCGGCCGGGGTGGCGCCGGCGGCGATGGTGGCCTCGATGAGGTCCACCGCACCGGCGTTGAGCACGTCACGCATCTCCAGGTCGGAGAAGCCCCACTCGCCCTGCAGGCGTGCACGACGCTTGGCCGGCATCTCCGGCAGCGAGCCGCGCAGGCGCTCCACCTCGTCGCGGGCCGGGGCCACGGGCACCAGGTCCGGCTCCGGGAAGTAGCGGTAGTCGTCCGCATCGGACTTGGGGCGGCCCGAGGTGGTGATGCCGGTGTCCTCGTGCCAGTGGCGGGTCTCCTGGAGGATCGACTCGCCGGCCTTCAGCACGGCGGCGTGGCGGGTGACCTCGTAGCGGACGGCACGCTCGATGCTGCGCAGGGAGTTGACGTTCTTGGTCTCCGTGCGGGTGCCCAGCGGCACCTGGGCCTGCTCGTCGTTCACCCGGCCGAGCACGTGCTCGGAGCCGGCCTTGGCGCGCAGGGACACGTTCGCGTCGCAGCGGACGTTGCCCTGCTCCATGCGCACGTGGCTGACGTCCAGGGCCTTGAGCAGGTCGCGCAGGGTGGAGACGTACGCGCGGGCCACCTCGCCGACGCGGTCACCCGCACCGAGGATCGGGCGGGTGACGATCTCGATGAGCGGGATGCCGGCGCGGTTGAAGTCCACCAGCGAGTGCGTGGCGCCCTGGATGCGGCCGGTGGCACCACCCACGTGCGTGGACTTGCCGGTGTCCTCCTCCATGTGGGCGCGCTCGATCTCCACGCGGAAGACCTCGCCGTCGTCCAGCGTGACGTCCAGGTACCCGTCGTGGGCGATCGGCTCGTCGTACTGCGAGGTCTGGAAGTTCTTGGGCATGTCCGGGTAGAAGTAGTTCTTCCGGGCGAAGCGCGAGGTCTCGGCGATCTCGCAGTTGAGCGCCAGGCCGATGCGGATGGCCGACTCGACCGCCTTGGCGTTCACCACCGGCAGCGCGCCGGGCAGGCCCAGGCACACCGGGCACACCTGCGTGTTGGGCTCCGCGCCGAACTCCGTGGGGCACGGGCAGAACATCTTGGTGTTGGTGTTGAGCTCGACGTGCACCTCGAGCCCGATCACCGGGTCGAAGTCCGCCATCGCCTTCTCGAACGGGACGACCTTGTCCGTGGTGCTCGCCATGCTCAGGCCTCCTGCTGCGGGTCGGTGGTGGCGGGGGCGTCGGTGCGCGTGCCGGCGGCGTCGACACCGGTGGACACGCTGTGCGCGGCGCCGGGCACCGCATCGGGCACGGCGGGGACCAGACGGCGCACCGGCTCGCGGCCCTCGGCGGCGTCGGCGGTCTCGATGAGGGCCTCCACGGCGGCGGCCACGCGGTACATGCGCGCGTCCTCACCGGCGGGGGCGATGACCTGCAGGCCGGCGGGGAGCCCGTCCTCGGCGGCCAGGCCCATGGGCAGTCCCATGGCGCAGTTGCCGGCCAGGTTCACCGGGATGGTGGCGATGTCGTTGAGGTACATCGCCAACGGGTCGTCGACCTTGGCTCCGATGGGGAAGGCGGTGGTCGGCGCCGTCGGGGAGAGCAGCACGTCGCACTGCTCGAAGGCGGCGTCGAAGTCGCGCTGGATGAGGGTGCGCACGCGCTGGGCCTTGCCGTAGTAGGCGTCGTAGTAACCCGAGGAGAGGGCGTGGGTGCCCAGGATGATGCGGCGCTTCACCTCCTCGCCGAAGCCGGCGTCGCGGGAGGCGGCCATGACCTGCTCGGCGCTCGGGGCGTCCACGCCCTCGGGGCCGGTGCGCAGGCCGTAGCGCATGGCGTCGTAGCGAGCCAGGTTGGAGGAGGCCTCGCTGGGGAGGATGAGGTAGTAGGCGGCCATGCCGAGCGCGAACGACGGGCAGGACACCTCCACGACCTCGGCGCCGGCCTCGCGCAGCTGGGCCACCCGCTGCTCGAACAGGTCCTTGATGCCGGCCTGATAGCCGTCCACCTCGGTGAGCTCCTTGACCACACCGACGCGCAGGCCCTTGAGCGCCTCGGCGCCCTGGCCGGCGGCGCCCGCGGTGGCGGCCTCGAGGGCGGCCGGGGCGGGGGCGTCGATGCTCGTGGAGTCCTGCGGGTCGTGGCCGCCGATCACCTCGTGGAGGGCGGCGGAGTCGGCCACGGTGCGCGAGCACGGGCCGATCTGGTCCAGCGACGAGGCCAGGGCGATGACGCCGTGGCGCGAGACGCTGCCGTAGGTGGGCTTGGAGCCGACCGAGCCGGTGACGGCCGCGGGCTGGCGGATGGAGCCACCGGTGTCCGAGCCGATGGCCAGCGGGGCCAGGTAGCCCGCCACGGCCGCCGAGGAGCCACCGCCGGAGCCGCCGGGGATGCGGGTGACGTCCCACGGGTTGCGGGTGGGGCCGAAGGCCGAGTGCTCGGTGGAGGAGCCCATGGCGAACTCGTCCATGTTGGTCTTGCCCAGGATGGGCATACGGGCGTCCTTGAGGCGGCGCACGATCGTGGCGTCGTAGGGCGGCACGAAGTGCTCCAGCATGCGCGAGCCGGCCGTGGTGGCCAGGCCCTGCGTGCACGCGATGTCCTTGACGGCGATCGGCACGCCGGCCAGCGGGTGCAGCTCCTCGCCGGCGGCGCGGGCGGCGTCGACCTCGCGGGCCGTGGCCAGGGCGCCCTCGGCGTCGACCTGCAGGAAGGCGTGGAGCACGCCGTCGACCTGCTCGATGCGGTCCAGGTGGGCCTGGACGAGCTGCTCGGAGGTGAACTCCCCGGCGCGCAGGCCCTCGGCCATCTCCAGAGCGGTCTTCGTCACCAGCGGGTCGAGCGCGTCGACGGCGGTGGTGTCGCGGGGGGTGGGGGTGGTCGTCATCGGCTCGCTCACTCCTCGTCCAGGATGCGGGGCACGCCGAAGCGGCCCTCCTCGGCCAGCGGGGCGTTCGCAAGCGCCTGCTCCTGCGTCAGCCCGGGGCGCACCTCGTCGGCGCGCATCACGTTGGTCAGGGGGATGGGGTGGGACAGGGCGGGCACGTCGTCAGAGGCGCCGTCGTTGATCTGCGCGACCCACTCGACGATCTGGTCGAGCTGGCCCGCGAGGCGGTCGAGCTCACCGTCCTCGAGGTGGATGCGCGCGAGGCTCGCGACGTGCGCGACGTCATCACGGGAGAGAGCGGACATGCGGCGCAGTCTACGAAAGGTGCCGGGGACTCCCCCGCGCGGGCGCGGCCGAGGACGGGGCCCGCGGACGAGCCGCAGGCGGGGTCGGGTCAGAGCCTCCGACGCAGGGCCCGCGCGAGCACCTGCGCGTGGTTGTTCTCGGTGTCGCGGGCACCGAACAGCAGGGTCACGACCTCGTGCCGGCGGGCCTCGCGGGCGAGCTCGGCCAGCGCGTCGGCAGCAGGCTCCTCCTGCAGCTCGGCGGTGTAGCGCTCGGCGAACTCCTCGAAGCGCGCGGCGCGCTCGTCCCCCTCGACGGCGTGGAACCACTTCCTGAGCCCGGTGGACGGAGCGACCTCCTTCGGCCACAGGTCGTGCGGGAGGGTCTCCTTGCGGGTGCCCCGCGGCCAGAGCCGGTCCACGAGCACGACGAGGCCCTCGGTGCCGCCCGGGTCCTCGACGTGGTCACGGACCCGGCGGGTGCGGACGTTCGTCACGCGCCGGCGCCCTCGGGGGCGGCTCCCCCGGCGCGTGCCGCTCCCCCGTCGGCGGCGCCCTCACCGGCGAGGCGGTCGCGGACGAAGGACGGGGCCGGGTTGGTGACCGGCTCGAGGTCGACCACCACGGTGGGCACCACCTCGTTGCCGCCGTTCACCGACCGGACGAAGGCCGAGGCCTCGTCGTCCTCCCAGACGTTCACCCACCAGGCGCGCTCGGCGAGGTCGCCGAGGCCGCGGCGCAGGCGGGCACAGAAGCCGCAGCCCGGGCGCCAGTAGACGACCACCTCGCGCTCGTCGGCGGGCAGGGCGGTCACCTCGGCGTGTGTCGTGGCGCGGCCCTCCGGGGCGCCGGTCGCTCCGAACAGGCCCACCTCAGGCCTCCTTCCGGTCGTGCTGGGCGCCCTGGGCGTCCGGTGCGGCGTCGCCGTGGCCCGCGGGCGCCTCCTCGGCATCGTCCTCGGGCGTCACGCCCTCGACCCGGCCAGTGGCCAGCAGCTCGGCGAACTGGTCCTCGTCCAGCATCGGCACGCCGAGCTCCTCGGCCTTGGCGGCCTTGGACCCCGCGTTGGCCCCGACGACGACGTAGTCGGTCTTCCGCGAGACCGACCCAGCGGCCTTGCCACCGCGCGTGAGGATGGCCTCCTTGGACTCGTCGCGGCTCCAGCCCTCGAGCGAGCCGGTGACCACGACGGTGAGGCCCTCCAGAGTGCGCGCCACGGACTCGTCGCGCTCGTCGGCCATGCGCACGCCGGCCGCGGCCCAGCGGTCCACGATGTCGCGGTGCCAGCCGTTGTCCTCGCCGGAGAACCACTCGGTGACCGCCTCGGCGATGGTGGGGCCCACGCCCTCGACCGCGGCGAGCTCCTCGGTGGACGCGGTACGGATGGCCTCCAGCGAGGCGAAGTGCGCCGCGAGCGCCCGGGCGGCCGTGGGCCCCACGTGGCGGATGGACAGGGCCACCAGCACGCGCCACAGCGGCTGCGCCTTGACCTGGTGCAGGTTGTCGAGCAGGCGCACGCCCACCGCGGAGAGCACGCGGCCGTCGCGGACCCCGCCGGGCGGCAGCACCCCCTCGGGGTCGCCCTCCTCGGCGGCGGCCGCCTCGGCCTTCTTCGCCGCCCGCGTGTACAGCTCGGTGCGCAGCAGGTCGTCGGCCGTGAGGTCGAAGACGCCGGACTCGTCGGTGAGGACCCCCGCATCGAGCAGAGCGCCGGCACCCTCCCAGCCGAGCGACTCGATGTCGAACGCCCCGCGCCCGGCCAGGCCGAACAGCCGTTCGCGCAGCTGGCTGGGGCAGGAGCGGGAGTTGGGGCACCGGATGTCCTTGTCGCCCTCCTTGGCCGGGGCCAGCGAGGTACCGCAGGAGGGGCAGTGGGTGGGCATGACGAACTCGCGCTCGGAACCGTCGCGCTTCTCGGCCACCGGACCGAGGATCTCCGGGATCACGTCGCCGGCCTTGCGCAGCACCACCGTGTCGCCGATGAGCACGCCCTTGCGCTTCACCTCGTGGGCGTTGTGCAGCGTGGCCATGGCCACCGTGGAGCCGGCGACCGTGACCGGCTCCATGACACCGAAGGGCGTGACGCGTCCGGTGCGGCCGACGTTCACCTGGATGTCCAGCAACGTGGTGGTGACCTCCTGCGGCGGGTACTTCCACGCGATGGCCCAGCGCGGCGCACGGGAGGTGGCTCCGAGCTGGCGCTGGACGGCCACCTCGTCGATCTTCACCACCACGCCGTCCAGCTCGTGCTCGGCGCTCTCCCGGTGCGTGCCCCAGTGCTCGATGTAGGCGCTCACCTCCTCGAGGGAGTCCACCACCCGGGCGTGGGAGGTGACGGGCAGCCCCCAGCCGGCGAGCACCTCGTAGGCCTGCGACTGGCGGGTGATGTCGAAGCCCTTCCGCGCCCCGATGCCGTGCACGATCATCCGCAGCGGGCGGCTGGCCGTCACGCGGGGGTCCTTCTGGCGCAGCGAGCCGGCGGCAGCGTTGCGTGGGTTGGCGAAGGCCGCCCTGCCGGCCTCCACCTGGCGGGCGTTGAGCTCGGCGAACTCCTCGATGGGCAGGAAGACCTCGCCGCGGACCTCCACCAGGGGCGGCACGTCGACGGTGGCGGTGCGGGCGTCGTCGGCGTCGTCCGGGCGCGTGAGCTGGTGCGGCACGCCCTCGATGGTGCGCACGTTGAGGGTGATGTCCTCACCGGTACGGCCGTCGCCGCGGGTGGCGGCGCGCACCAGGCGGCCGTCCTCGTAGGTGAGGTTCACCGCCAGGCCGTCGATCTTCAGCTCGCACAGGTAGTGCAGGTCGGTGGTGCCGGCGTCGGCGCGGGAGCGCTCGTACCAGGCGGCCAGCTCCTCGGACGAGAAGGCGTTGTCCAGGCTGAGCATGCGCTCGGCGTGGTCGACGGCGGCAAATCCCGTCTCGAAGACCGGGGCGCCGACCTCCTGGGTGGGGCTCTCCGGGGTGCGGAGCGAGGGGTGGGCCTCCTCGAGCTCCTCGAGCTCACGGAACAGGGCGTCGAAGTCCGCGTCCGGGATGGTCGGCTTGTCGAGGTAGTACGCGAAGCGGTGCTGGCGGACCTGCTCGGCGAGCTCCTCCCAGCGGTGGCGCACCGCCTCGTCCGGCTGGTCCGGGGAGTCGGTGGCGTGCGGGTCGGCCGGGGCGTCGGTCGTGCTCGAGGTGTCGCTCACGGCATCGATTCTGCCGCAGGACACCGACGACCTCCCCGTCGTGGTGGACGAGGAGGTCGTCGGGGCTCGGTGCCGGGGCGTCAGCGGGCGGCCACCCGCACCAGCTTGTGGTTGGCGAACTCCTCGACGCCGAAGGACGCGAGCTCGCGCCCGAAGCCGGAGTTCTTCACCCCTCCGAAGGGCAGCGCCGGCATGGTCGTGCCGTGCTCGTTCACGTAGGCCATGCCCACCTCGAGGCGGTCGGCCACCTCTGCGCCCCGCTCGGGGTCCCCGGTCCACACCGAGCCGGACAGACCGTAGGACGAGTCGTTCGCCTGCGCGACGGCCTCGTCGAGGTCGTCGTAGGGGAACACCATCGCGACCGGGCCGAAGAGCTCCTCGGACCAGGCACGCATCTGCGGGGTGATCCCCGACAGCACGGTCGGCTGGACGAACGCCCCGGGGCCCTCGATGCCGGCGCCCCCCGTGTGGACGGTGGCGCCCTTCTCCACGGCGTCGCGCACCTGCTCCAGCAGGTCCTCCTTGGCCTGGGCCGAGGACATGGGTCCGATGTGGGTGCCCTCCGTGCGTGGGTCGCCCACCACCTGCTTCTCGACCCCCGCCACGAGGGTCTCGACGTACCGGTCGAAGGATGCACGCGGCACGAACATGCGCTTGGGCGAGTTGCAGGCCTGGCCGCAGTTGGACATGCGGGCCTTCGCCATGGTGCGGGCCACCGACTCCACGTCGGCGTCGTCCAGGACGATCATCGGGTCCGAGCCACCGAGTTCCAGCACCGCCTTCTTGAGGTGCTTTCCGGCCTGCTCGGCGACGGCGGCACCGGCCCGCTCGCTGCCGGTGAGGGAGACACCACGGACCCGCGGGTCGGCGATCACCTCAGCAGCCTGCTCGTTGCTCATCCGCAGGTTGGCGTACACCCCCTCGGGTGCCCCGGCCTCGGTGAAGAGGTCCTCCATGAGCTGGGCGGACCCGGCACAGATCTGGGCGTGCTTCAGCAGGATCGTGTTGCCCAGCAGGATGTTCGGGGCGGCGAAACGCGCCACCTGGTAGTACGGGTAGTTCCACGGCATGATCCCCAGCAGCGCACCGAGGGGCTCGGTGCGCAGGACCGACCGCTGCGCCCCCTCGGCCTGCTCCAGCTCGCGATCGGCCAGCAGGCGCTCGGCGTTCTCGGCGTACCAGGCGTAGATGGAGGCAGCGAGCTCCACTTCGCCTGCAGCCTGCTTCAGCGGCTTGCCCATCTCCAGGGCGATGGCGTCGGCCAACTCGGTCGACCGCTCGCGGTACGCCGTGGCCACGCGGCCCAGGAGGACGGCCCGCTCAGCGACCGGCGTCGCGGCCCAGGTGGAGGCGGCGGCGTGCGCCCGGTCGATGGCGACCTGCACCTCCTCGTTGGTGTGCTCCTGGAAGGTGCGCACCACCTCGCCGGTGGCGGGGTTCTCAGTGCGGTAGGCGTGAGTCACGATGTACTCCTATCCCGGGCCGTGGGGCCCGTCGCGGAATCCGCCGGTGGGCGGTCTGGCTGCGTCAACGTCCACGGGCGGGGGGTCGTGTTCCCCGCGCGTCGGCGCGGGCCACCACGAGGACGCCGGGGTCAGGGAGCGGGTTGGGGCTCGCGGGTGCGATCGGTGGCCGCGATGGTCCCCGAGCCCACCACCCGCGTGCCGTCGTAGAGCACCACCGACTGCCCCGGCGCCACCCCGCGGACCTCCTCGTCAAGCACCACCGTGAGGAAGGACCCGGTCCCGACAGTCAGGGTGGCCGGGTACTCGGCCCCGTGCGCCCGGACCTGCGCGCCCAGGCGCAGCACCTCCCCCGGCTCCGGCGCCGCCCCGCACCAGCGCACGTGGTCGGCGCGGAGCACGTCCACCCCGAGCATCTCCCGGGGGCCGACCACCACCTGGTTGCTGGCCGGGTCGGTGCGCAGGACGTAGCGGGGCGCCCCGTCGGCGGCCGGGACGCGGAGCGCCAGGCCCTTGCGCTGCCCGACCGTGAACCCGTGCGCCCCGGCGTGCCGCCCCAGGACGGTGCCCTCCACGTCGACGACGTCGCCCGGCCGCTCCCCCAGCCGACGGTTCAGGTAGGCCCGGGTGTCGCCGTCGGCGATGAAGCAGATGTCGTGGCTGTCGGGCTTGCGCGCCACGGAGAACCCACGCTCGGCGGCCTCGGCACGCACCTGCTCCTTGGTGCTGTCGCCGAGCGGGAAGAACGAGCGGGAGAGCTGCTCGGCATCGAGCACCCCCAGGACGTAGCTCTGGTCCTTGGCCGGGTCGACCGCCCGGTGCAGCTCGCGGACCGTCCGAGCCTCCTCGATCGGGCGCACCCCGTCCCGGCCCTCCGCGGGCTGCACAGGGGCCTGCCCCGGTGCCCGCTCGACGATGCGCGCGTAGTGCCCCGTGGCCACGGCGTCGAAGCCGAGGGCCACCGCGCGGTCGAGCAGGGCCGCGAACTTGATGGACTCGTTGCACCGCAGACAGGGGTTGGGCGTCCGGCCCGCCTCGTACTCGGCGACGAAGTCCTCGATGACGTCGCGCCGGAAGCGTTCGGCCATGTCCCAGACGTAGAACGGGATGCCGAGCCGGTCGGCCACGCGCCGCGCGTCGCCCGCGTCCTCCAGGGTGCAGCAGCCACGGGCGCTCTCCCGCAGCGTCTGCGCCGACTGGTTGAGCGCCAGGTGGACCCCGACCACGTCATGGCCCGCCTCGAGCATGCGGGCTGCGGCCACCGCCGAGTCGACCCCACCGCTCATGGCCGCGACCACCCGCAGCCGCCGACCGGATGCCGGTAGGGCGGTGGGCTGGGCGGGAGTGGAGATCTGCGGGCTCGTCATGGGGCTGCCCAGTCTACGGAGGGTCGTCCCACTCCCAGGTGCCGTCGACCAGTCGGGCCGAGAGCCCGTCCCGGTGCACCACGTCGTGGTGGCGACCGCAGAGCAGGGCCATGTTCGACACCCCGGTCGCCCCTCCGTCGGCCCAGTGGACGACGTGATGGGCCTCGCACCACCCCGGCGGCCGCGTGCAGCCCGGGAAGGTGCACCCGCCGTCGCGCTTCGTCATGTGGGCCCGCTGAGGGCCCGTCGCCAGGCGGCGGACTCGCCCCACCTCCAGGGGCGCCCCGTTGGTGCCGAGCACCATCGGGATGACGGCGGCGTCGCACGCAGCCCGCCGCAGCTGCGTGGCGGTGAGCACGTCCCCGTGCGTGGTGGTGCCGAAGGTCGCCTCTCCCCCGTCGTGCAGGTCACCGATCCCCCGACCCCAGCCCTGACGGCGCGACCCTGCCTGGGCGAGCGCCTGCCGCAGCCCGTCGGCGGTCATCGTCACCACCAGGGTGGTGGATCCCGACAGCCCGCACCCGTTGGCGGACTGGGTCCGGTCGGCCGCTTGGGCGCGGCGCACGAGCTCCATGAGTGCATCGGCACGCCGGTGTCCGGGCGTGCGCGTGTCCCGGACCGGTGTCCCGTCGGGCCCCTTGACGGAGCGCGGGGCGGACAGCCCGTGGACGGCCGCACGCAGACGGGCGGCGTCGGGCTGGTTGAGGTCGAGCTGGAAGCGCACGAGCCCGGTGGGCAGCTCCCGTTCGGTGAGACTGCTGCACCGCCGGGCGCGCTCGTCGAGGTCGTCGAGGCGGTCCTCGCCGTAGCGGGCCATGATCTCGCGCGTCAGCCGGCGCAGCGTGCGGCGCGATGCGTCCTTGGACGAGGCGACGGTCAGGTAGTGCCCCAGCACCTCCGACCGGTCGGCACCCGGCAGCAGCGGCATCACCTTCTCGGACTCCTTGAGCGCCACCGCCGCGTGGTCGACGGCCACACCTCCGCCCCACACCGCCTCGGTCAGCGACTCGGCCCCCGGTTCGAGTGAGGCCTCGGCCACACGGGCCAGGGTGTGCGCCCGCCCGGGCTCGGTCACCCCGCCCTGGCGGCGCATCCAGTCGGTGGTGGACGCCGCCCGCGAGTCCCGGACGACCCCGCGGCCGACCGCCTCGGCCGCCACGCCCGCCATGGCGGCCTGCGCGGCACGGGTCAGGTCCTCGAGCGCCTCGAGCACGGTGCCCAACTCGTCGGAGCCGAGCTGCCACATCCGGTGCCGCCAGGCGACGAGCTGCGGGGCGAGCACGCGGACGTCCTCGAGCAGGTCGAGGCTGCGCGGCTCCCCGTGCGTCCGCCGGACGGCCTCCCGCTCGGGCGCAGCCGGGGCCTGTGCCCTGCCGTGGTCGAGGTCCATGCGCCACCCCCTCGGTGCTCCCTGCGATGCCTCGTGTCGTTCCCCGTCGACGCACCCACTCTACTACAGGTGTTCGATTCCATGCAACACCTGTAGTACATCTGTGGATGGGCACCCACCGGTCTCCGCTCGGTCCCGCCGTGTCCCTCGGCCCCGGCACGCGGCCGCTGCCGCGCCCCCTCAGACCTGCCCGGCCACCCGGGCCCGCTCCACCACCCCCGGCAGCGCGGCCGCGGCGCGGTCCACCTCCTCGACCGTCGTCGACCACCCCCAGGAGAAGCGGATGCCGGAGGCGGCCTCGTCGGCGTCACGCCCCATCGCGGCCAGGGTGACGCTCGGCTGGCTCGTGCCCGCCGCGCAGGCCGACCCGCCCGAGGCGGCCACGCCCGCGTCGTCGAGGAGGAAGAGCAGGTCCTGGCTGCGACAGCCCGCGAAGGTCACGTGCGAGACGTGCGGCAGCCGCGGCGACCCCGCTCCCGTCACCCGGGCCGCGGCCACCGCCGCCAGCTGCGCCTCGAACCGCTCCTGCAACCCCCGCAGCCGGGCCTG
>NZ_KV824412.1:0-3216 GCF_001816045.1 Kytococcus sp. HMSC28H12 | reverse complement strand
TGGCTGGCCGGGGGCCGGCCGGTCACCGTGGTGCAGCCCCCGGCCACCAAGCAGTGGGACCTGGCGGTGCACGCCGACGTGCCGGACCTGGCGGACCTCGCCACCGCGCCGGGCGCCGCGCCGACCCCCGTGCCCGATGCGGGTGAGGACCTCGCGCTGCCCGAGCACCTCACGCTGGCCGACCTCTCGCCCGAGGCCCCCGACCCCCGCGACCGGGCCAGCGTCTGGCCGCACGTGGAGCAGCGCATCGTCGACGAGATCGCCGCCCACACCTCCACGCTCGTGTTCTGCAACTCGCGCCGCTCGGCCGAGCGGCTGACGGCCCGCCTCAACGAGATCTGGGCCGAGCGCACGGCCGGCGCGTCGGCCGGGGCTCCACCGGTGCTGGCACGGGCCCACCACGGGTCGGTGAGCAAGGAGCACCGCGCCGAGATCGAGGACGCCCTCAAGGCCGGCACGCTGCCGGCGGTGGTGGCCACCAGCTCGCTGGAGCTCGGCATCGACATGGGGGCGGTGGACCTCGTGGTGCAGGTGGAGTCCCCGCCCAGCGTGGCCAGCGGCCTGCAGCGGGTGGGGCGCGCCGGTCACCAGGTGGGGGCGGTGAGCCACGGCAGCTTCCACGCCCTGCACCGGCAGGACCTCCTGGAGACCACGGTGGTGGTGGAGCAGATGCGGGCCGGCGGCATCGAGGCGCTGCGCGTACCCGCCAACCCGCTGGACGTGCTGGCCCAGCAGGTGGTGGCGGCCTGCGCGCTGGACGACTGGACCGTCACCGACCTCCACGCGATGGTGCGGCGCGCCGCCCCGTGGGCCGACCTCTCACGGGCGGTGCTGGAGTCCGTGCTGGAGATGCTCACGGGCCGCTACCCCTCGGAGGACTTCGCAGACCTGCGGCCGCGCCTGGTCTGGGACCGCGTGGACGACACGCTCACCGCCCGTCCCGGGGCGCAGCGACTGGCGGTGCTCTCCGGCGGCACGATCCCCGACCGCGGGTTGTTCGGCGTGTTCCTCGCCGGCGGCGAGGGTCCGGGGCGCCGGGTGGGTGAGCTCGACGAGGAGATGGTCTACGAGTCGCGGGTGGGTGACGTGTTCACCCTGGGCACCTCGTCGTGGCGCATCGAGGACATCACCCACGACCAGGTGCTCGTCTCCCCCGCGCCCGGCCAGCCCGGCAAGCTGCCCTTCTGGCACGGCGACGGCCTGGGGCGTCCGGCCGAGCTCGGCGGGCACCTGGGGGCCTTCGTCCGGGAGGTGGCCACCGGGGCCGAGGCCGACGTGCGGGAGCGTCTCACCGCATCGGGGCTCGACGCCTGGGCCGTGGACAACGTGGTGGCGCACGTGCAGGCCCAGGCCGAGGCGACCACCGCCGTGCCCGACGACCGCACCGTGGTGGTGGAGCGCTTCCGCGACGAGCTGGGCGACTGGCGCGTGGTCGTCCACTCCCCCTGGGGCTCCCCCGTGCACGCACCGTGGGCCCTGGTGCTGGCCGAGCGGCTGCGGGAGCGCTTCGGGGTGGACGTGCAGGCGATGCACGCCGACGACGGCATCGTGCTGCGGCTGCCGGACCTCGGCGGGTGGGACGCGTGGTCGGTCCCCGATGCGGTGCCGGCCGGGTCGGGCGGGACGGGTGCCGATGCGGACAGCGGCACCGGCCCGACGCCGACCACGCTCGACGCGCGCTCCCTGGACGCTGCCCTGGCCGAACTCGTGGCCCTGGACCCCGAGGAGGTGCACGACGAGGTGACCGCCCTGGTGGGTGGCTCGGCGCTCTTCGCCAGCCGCTTCCGGGAGTGCGCCGCCCGCGCCCTGCTGCTCCCCCGCCGCCGTCCGGACCGCCGCCAGGCCCTGTGGAAGCAGCGGCAGCGCGCGGCGTCGCTGCTGGAGGTGGCCGCCGGGCACCCGGACTTCCCGATCGTGCTGGAGGCCGTGCGCGAGGTGCTGCAGGACGTCTACGACGTGCCCGCCCTCACCGAGCTCATGCGCCGGATGGCCCGCCGCGAGGTGCGCACCGTGTTCGTGGAGACCCACGGCGCCAGCCCCTTCGCGCAGAACCTGATGTTCGGCTACGTGGCGCAGTTCCTCTACGAGGGCGACTCCCCGCTGGCCGAGCGCCGTGCGGCCGCGCTCGCGCTGGACCCCACGTTGCTGGCCGACCTGCTGGGCCGCTCCGAGGGCGCCGGGCTGCGCGACCTGCTCGACCCGCAGGCGGTGCTGGACACCGAGGCCGAGCTGCAGCACACCGCCCCTGACCGCCGCGCGCGTCACGCCGAGGACATGGCCGACCTGCTGCGCGTGCTGGGACCGCTGGACGCCGAGGAGATCGCCGCGCGCTCCGTGCCCGATGCGGACGTGCCGGCCTGGACGGCCGCACTGGAGGCCTCCCGGCGTGCGGTGCAGGTGCCGGTGGGTGGGCGCCCCTGCTGGGCGGCGGTGGAGGACGTGGCCCGCCTCCGCGACGCCCTGGGCACCCCCGTGCCGCCGGGCCTGCCGCTGGCCGCGATGGTGGTGAGCACCGACCCGCTCACCGACCTCGTGGTGCGCCACGCCCGCACCCACGGGCCGTTCACCCCCGACCAGCTGGCCACGCGCCTGGGACTGGGACGCGCCGTGGTGGTGCCGGCGCTACGGGCCCTGGTGCGCGACGGCCGCCTCGTGGAGGGTGCGCTGCGCCCGCTGGCGGCCGGGGGTGGCGAGGCGACCGACGGCATCGGCCCGGACTTCTGCGACGCCGAGGTGCTGCGCCGCCTGCGCCGGCGCTCCCTGGCCGCGCTGCGTGCCGAGGTGGAGCCGGTGGGCGGCGAGGAGTTCGCGCGCTTCGTGCTGCGCTGGCAGGGGCTGTCCTCCCCTTCCCGCGGGGTCGATGCGGTGGCCCGCGCCCTGGAGCAGCTCACGGGGGCGGTGCTGCCGGCGAGCGCCGTGGAGACACTGGTGCTGCCGGCCCGCGTCCGCGACTACGCCCCGGCGATGCTCGACGAGCTGCTGGCCGGCGGGGAGTTCGTGTGGGTCTCCCACGGGCTGCTGGCCGGTGACGACCTGTGGGTCTCCTTCCACCCGGCCGACCAGGCACCGGTGACCCTGCCGGTGCCGCAGGACGCCCCGGACGCGGCGTCCGCCCGGGTGGAGGAGCTGCTGGCCCGGCGCGGCGCCTCACGATGGGCCGAGCTGCACGCGACCCACGAGGAGGCACCCGACGCCGAGCTGCTCACCACCTCCGGG
>NZ_KV824411.1:0-4872 GCF_001816045.1 Kytococcus sp. HMSC28H12 | reverse complement strand
GGTACCCCGGCGCGCCCCGGGCGCCGCACCGCGCCGGGCACCCGGTCGGTGCGCGGCCCACGGCGCCGGCCCTGAAAGACTCGTCCCGGTACACCCCGCCGGGCCCCGTGGCCCGGTCCGTCAGCTGCTCCAGGAGGCACCCCATGACCCCTGTGACCTCGGTCGTCCTCGCCGGTGGCGGGTCGGCGGGCCACGTCTCGCCGCTCGTCGCCACCGCCGACGCGCTGCGTCGGCACCACCCGGACGTGCGCATCACCTGCGTCGGCACTGCCGAGGGCCTGGAGGCCCGGCTCGTGCCCGAGCGGGGGTACACGCTGCGCACCATCCCCAAGGTGCCCTTCCCACGTCGCCCCGGGGTTGCGATGCTGCGTCTGCCCGGTGCGCTGAAGGCCGCGGTCGACGCCGCGGGCCGGGTCATCGACGAGGCCGGCGCCCAGGTGGTGGTCGGCTTCGGCGGGTACGTCTCCACGCCGGTCTACCTCGCGGCGCGCAACCGGCGGGTGCCCATCGTCATCCACGAGCAGAACTCCGTGCCCGGACTGGCCAACAAGCTGGGGGCGCGCCTGACGCCCTACGTGGCCACCACCTTCAGCCAGACCCGCCTGCGCGGCTCGCGCCTGCTGGGCATGCCGCTGCGGGCGGAGATCACGGGCCTGGACCGCGCGGCCTCCCGGGCCGAGGCGCTGGCGGAGTTCGGCCTGGCCGACCACCGGCCCACCGTGCTGGTGACCGGCGGCTCGCTGGGAGCGGCGCAGCTCAACGAGTCCTTCGCCTCCTCGGCCGACGCGCTGCTGTCCGCCGGCGTGCAGGTGCTGCACCTCACCGGTGCGGGCAAGGTGCCGGCCGCGCTGGCCGACCGCCCCGTGGCCGCCGACGGCCCGCGCTACGTGGTGCGCGAGTACTGCGACCGCATGGACCTGGCCTACGCCGCGGCCGACCTGGTGGTCTGCCGGGCCGGGGCCAACACGGTCACCGAGGTGACCACCGTGGGCCTGCCCGCGGTGTACGTGCCGCTGCCCATCGGCAACGGGGAGCAGCGCCGCAACGCCACGGACGTGGTGAACGAGGGCGGCGGTGTGGTGGTGGACAACGACGCCGTGACGCCGCAGTGGGTCACCGGCGAGCTCACCCGCCTGGCCCTGGACGCCCCGCGCCTGGAGGCGATGGCACGTGCCGCGGCCTCGCTCGGGTCGGCCACCGCCGCCGACGACATGGTGCGCCTGGTCGAGGAGGCCGTGCGATGAGCCTGCAGGACACCGCCGGAGACACGGGTCTCCCGGCGGGAGGCACCGTGGCCGGCGTGCCCACCCGCTTCGACTTCCGCGCCGAGCTGCCCTCGCTCGACCGGTGGCGCCGCATCCACCTGCTCAACGTGGCCGGCTCGGGGGTCTCGCGCGTGGCGCGGCTGCTCGCCGCGCGCGGGGTGCAGGTGAGCGGCTCGGACCCGGCCGACCTGCCGGTCATGGCCGCCCTCCGGGCCGACGGCATCGACGCGCAGGTGGGCTGGGACCCGGCCCGCCTGGAGGGCGTGGGCGCCGTCGTGGTCTCCAGCGCCACCAAGGAGGACGTGCCGGAGCTCGCCGAGGCACGTCGTCGCGGCCTGCCGGTGCTCCACCAGGCGCAGGCGCTGGCCCTCGCCACGCAGGGGCGGCGCCGGGTGGTGGTGGCCGGGGCCAACGGCAAGACCTCCACCTCGGCGATGGTGGCCTGGACGCTGCGTTCGGTGGGCACCGACTGCGGGTACGCGGTGGGCGCCGACCTCGTGGACAGCGGCCGCAACGCGGCGGTCGGCACCGCGCCGGAGTTCGTCATCGAGGGGGACGAGTCCGATGGCTCCTTCCTCGGCTACCGGCCCGAGGTGGCGGTGCTCACCAACGTGCGCCCGGACCACCTCGACCTCTACGGCGACTTCGAGACCGTGCAGCGGGCCTACGACGAGTTCCTCGACACCGTCCCCGACGGCGGGGTGCTCGTGGCCTGCGCCGATGACCCCGGTGCGCGGGCCGCGGCGGACCGGCAGCGGGGACGCCTGCGCGTGCTCACCTACGGCTTCGAGGGGGACGGCACCACCGTGCCGGACCTGCACCTCGTGGACCCCTCGCACCGGGGGATGGCCTGGGAGTCCACGCTGCGAGACGGGATCTCGGGTCGAACCCTTGATCTGAGGGTGAAGGTTCCCGGGTTGCACAACCTGCTCAACGCGACGGCCGCCTACGCCGTGGCCGTGCACGCCACGCTCGAGGCCCCTGAGGGTGGGGCTGGACCCGAGGTCGAGGCTGCTGCCCTGGCGGGTCTGGCGGGCTTCGCCGGGGCCAAGCGACGCTTCCAGGTGCGTGGAGAGGCCGGTGGCGTCCTCGTGGTGGACGACTACGCCCACAACGCGGACAAGGTGGATGCGGTGGTCCGCACCGGTGCGGCGCTGGCCCACGAGGCCGGCCACCGGGTGCTCGTGGCCTTCCAGCCCCACCTGTACTCCCGCACCCGCGACTTCGCCGCGGGCTTCGCCGCCGGGCTGGACGCCGCCGACGAGGTGCTCCTGCTGCCGGTGTTCGGCGCCCGGGAGGAGCCCCTGGAGGGCGTGACGAGCGCGCTCGTGGGCGACCGGCTCACCACCTCGTGGCGCGCGGTCGACTCGCTCGAGGAGCTGCCCCAGGCCGTGGCCGCGCTGGCCCGCCCCGGGGACCTCGTGCTCCTCGTGGGGGCCGGCAGCATCACCACCGCCGGGGAGGGCGTGCTCACCGCCCTGCAGCAGCGCCGGTGAGCCGCCCCGGTACGCGCCAGCGTCGGGTGGTGCGCCCCGAGCCCGGTGCCCGCCAGCGGTCCCCCCTGTGGTGGGTGGTGCCGCTCGTGTTGGCCGTCCTGCTGGCGCTCGGGGCCTGGGTGGCCTACGGCTCGGGCTGGTGGGTGGTGCGCGAGGTGCGCGTGCAGGTGGACGCGCCGCAGAGCACGGCCCCGTGGGCCGAGGAGGTCGCCTCGGCCCAAGAGGTCCAGCGCGCCTCGGGCCTGCGCTCGGGGGACCGCGTCGTGGACCTGCCGCGGGAGCGGGCCCAGCGGTCGGTGGAGGAGCTGCCCGGGGTGGACTCCGCCGAGGTGGGGCGCGGCCTCACCGGCACCGTGCGCATCACGGTGCACCTCGAGGAGGCCGTGGCCCGGACCTCCTCCGGTGGTGACCAGGTGGTGCTCGACGCCGACGGCCGGGAGATCGCGCGCCTGTCCGGCGACGGGGGCGAGGACGCCGCGGCGCTGCCCGAGGTGGTGCCGGCCCCCGGGGTCCCCGCGGGGGAGCGCGCCGAGGCGCTGGCCCGGTCGCTGCCGACCCTGCACCTGCTCTCGGGCGAGACCCGCGACCAGGTGCGGGAGTACCGGGTGGCCCCCGAGGGGCTGTCCACGGTGCTGCACGACAGCTACCTCGTGCGCTGGGGCCACGTCACCGACGCCGCCGACCTGGCCACCCGGGAGAAGGCCGTGCGGGCGCTGCTGGCCGAGCAGCCGCCCGCGCCCGGGGCCACGCTGGACGCCACGGCAGCGGGCTCCGTCGTGGTCACCGAGTGACCGGGTGCGAGGTGCAGCGGAGGCGTGACCCTCAACTGCACCATGAGAGTGGCACGAGACCGGGTCGCGACATACTGTGACGCCATCACCCGGGGACGGGTGTCGACCGCGTACAGTGCTCCGCACGGTGTTCGACGACCCACGTCCCGTGCGGTGGGGAGTACCTCACCGTGAAGTAGAAGGTTGATCCGCTCCGCCGGTCCGGATCTCCGTCCACCCGGTAGCCGCCGCGGCGCCCGACTCAGGAAAGGCCACACCTCCATGGCAAACCCGCAGAACTACCTCGCCGTGATCAAGGTCGTCGGTATCGGCGGCGGTGGTGTCAACGCCATCAACCGGATGATCGAGGTGGGTCTCAAGGGCGTCGAGTTCATCGCCGTCAACACCGACGCGCAGGCGCTGCTCATGAGCGACGCCGACGTGAAGCTCGACGTGGGCCGTGAGCTGACCCGTGGACTGGGTGCCGGCGCCGACCCGGAGGTGGGTCGCCAGGCCGCCGAGGACCACGCCGACGAGATCGAGGAGGTCCTCAAGGGGGCCGACATGGTCTTCGTGACCGCCGGTGAGGGTGGTGGCACCGGCACCGGTGGCGCCCCGGTCGTGGCCCGCATCGCCCGCTCGCTGGGTGCCCTGACCATCGGTGTGGTCACCCGCCCGTTCACCTTCGAGGGTCGTCGTCGCGCCAACCAGGCCGAGTCCGGCATCGGTGCGCTGCGCGAGGAGGTCGACACCCTCATCGTCATCCCCAACGACCGCCTGCTGTCCATCAGCGACAAGGGCGTCACCATGCTCGACGCCTTCCGCAGCGCCGACCAGGTGCTGCTCTCCGGCGTGCAGGGCATCACCGACCTCATCACCACCCCGGGCCTCATCAACCTCGACTTCGCCGACGTGAAGTCCGTGATGCAGGGCGCTGGCTCGGCGCTCATGGGCATCGGCTCGGCCCGCGGCGAGGACCGTGCGGTCGAGGCCGCCGAGCTGGCCATCTCCAGCCCGCTGCTCGAGGCCTCCATCGACGGCGCCCACGGCGTGCTGCTCTCGGTGCAGGGTGGCTCCGACCTCGGCCTGTTCGAGATCAACGAGGCCGCCCGCCTGGTGCAGGAGGCCGCCCACCCCGAGGCCAACGTCATCTTCGGAACCGTCATCGACGACTCCCTGGGCGACGAGGTGCGTGTCACCGTCATCGCCGCCGGGTTCGACGGCGGCGAGCCCACCCCGCGCGAGGACGCCACCAACGGCAACGCCGGCCGCGTGGCCCAGCCCGCGCAGGGTGCTGCCGGTGCCGGTGGCCACCTGGGGGCCGGCTTCGGCGGGACCCCG
>NZ_KV824410.1:0-6744 GCF_001816045.1 Kytococcus sp. HMSC28H12 | reverse complement strand
CCCGCCCCCATGCCCAGGGCCCCCGCGCCACCCCCGCCCAGCTGGTGCGCAGCGTGCTGGCGAGCCTCGTCGGCATCGCGGCGTTCTTCGTGCCGTTCACCGTCAACGGCACCAACTCCATCGCCCTGGACCACATCGTCACCTGGTTCAAGGGCGCGGTGCCGCAGGCCGTCCCGTGGGTGCTGCTGGCCATGGTGGTGGCCGGTGCCGTGTGGCCCTTCGTGCAGGGCACCTGGCGGCGCAGCACCACCGACCTCGCCTTCAGCGCCGCCAAGGTCGTCGGTGCCGTGGTGGGCTGCCTCATCGTGTTCGACCGCATGCCGGCCTGGCTCGCCGACCCCGGCATGGGCCCCTTCCTGTGGGACAAGGTGGTGGTCTCCGTGGGGCTGCTCATCCCCGTGGGTGCCGTCTTCCTGGCGCTCCTGGTGGGCTACGGGCTCATGGAGTTCGTCGGCGTGCTCATGCAGCCGGTCATGCGCCCCGTGTTCCGTACCCCGGGCCGCTCCGCCATCGATGCCGTGGCCTCCTTCGTGGGCAGCTACTCACTGGGCCTGCTCATCACCGACCGCGTCTACAAGGAGGGCCGCTACTCGGCCCAGGAGGCCGCCATCATTGCCACCGGGTTCTCCACCGTCTCGGCCACGTTCATGGTGGTGGTGGCCAAGGCGCTGGACCTGATGGGGCACTGGTCCACC
This sequence comes from Kytococcus sp. HMSC28H12, assembly GCF_001816045.1. Taxonomy (NCBI): domain Bacteria; kingdom Bacillati; phylum Actinomycetota; class Actinomycetes; order Micrococcales; family Kytococcaceae; genus Kytococcus; species Kytococcus sp. HMSC28H12. The sequence continues at coordinate 6,049 of NZ_KV824410.1, read as the reverse complement.
TACTTCTGGGGCTCCCTGGTCATCACCTTCGCGGTCACCGCCGTCACCGTGCACATCTGGCCGCTGCGCTCCATCCCCACCACCGGGTACCAGGGGCAGGAGGTGGAGCCCGAGGAGCGCCCCACCGGCTCCCGTCTGGCCGCCGCGTGGCGCGCCGCCGACGAGCAGGCCGCCACCGCGCCCTCGCTGGGCCGCAGCATCTGGGAGAACCTGCGCGACGGCCTGCTCATGGCCATGGCGATCCTGCCGTCGATCCTCTCGGTGGGCCTGGCCGGGTTGCTGCTGGCCGAGTACACGCCGCTGTTCGACTGGCTGGCCTACGTCTTCTACCCGATCACCGCGCTGCTGGGTCTGCCCGAGCCGATGCTGGCCGCCAAGGCGAGCGCGCTCGGCATCGCCGAGATGTTCCTGCCCGCGGCGCTGGTGGCCGACGCCTCGATGGTCACCCGGTTCACCGTGGCCGTGGTGTGCGTCAGCCAGATCATCTTCTTCTCCGCGGTGGTGCCGTGCATCCTCGCCACGGAGATCCCGCTGCGCATCCGCGACCTGGTGATCATCTGGTTCGAGCGCGTGGTGCTGACGCTGCTGTTCACCGTGCCGGTGGCGCACGTGGTGTTCTGACGAGGCCGCCCGATCCGAGGGAGGTCCGTATGTGGGTGCTGCTCGCGACGGTGCTGCTGCTGATCCTCGTCATGGGGGTGGCGTGAGCTGAAGCGGACGCGGCCGTGCCAGCCGCTCCCGTCATGGGTACCAGAGGCGGTGGCGCCCCGGCGTCAGTCCCAGCCGTGACGCGGGGGCGCCGGCGCCTACCCCGCCAGGGTCCGCTCCATCTGCAGCTCAGGGCCCATCGCCTCGTAGGCCGTGACGCCGGTGGGCCGGAATCCCAGGCGCGCGTAGGCAGCTCGGGCCCGGGCGTTGTCCTCGTGCACCCACAGCGACAGCGCCCCCAACCCCCGCTCGCGTGCCCACTCGGCCGCCGCCTCCGTGAACCGACCGAGCAGCCCCCGCCCGCGGTACGCCGGGTCGACGTACACGCCCAACAGCTGGCCGCGGTCGGACGGGATGGTGCCGCCCCCGAACTCCGGCTCGCCCGCCCGCTGGACGAGGCACACCAGCGAGGCGACCCACACCCCATCGGAGGTGGTGGCGACGAACTGCCGCCCGGTCGCCCCGGGGCCGTCACCCGACCACGCCAGCGCGTTCTCGCGCCACTGCTCGTCGGTGCGTGCGGCGGCCTCCGCGTAGCGCGTGTAGAAGGCGATCTCCGCGTCCGGGTCCTGCAGCGCGGTCAGTCGAAGGTCGCGCACCCGGCGCCATTCCTCGGCGCGGATGGGGCGCACAGTCAGGTCATCAACCATGCAGGGAGGCTGCCACAGGGCGGGGGCGAGGTGCGGGTCCGCGCACCGCCGTGCACCCCCTCACCTACCCTGCCCCCCATGCGCGCCGTGGTGATCGACGAGGTCGGGGCCCTGCCAACCGTCCGGGAGGTGCCCGAGCCGGCCTGCCCGCCCGGCGGCGTGGTGCTCGACGTCAGCGCGACCGGCGTGTGCCGCTCCGACTGGCACGCCTGGATGGGGCACGACCCGTTGCCCCTGCCGCACGTCCCCGGCCACGAGCTCGCCGGCACCATCCGCCAGGTCGGCGAGGGCGTCACCCGCTGGAGCGTGGGCGACCGCGTGACCACCCCCTTCGTGTGCGGATGCGGCGCCTGCCCCACCTGCGCAGCCGGCGAGAGCCAGGTCTGCCCGCAGCAGACGCAGCCCGGCTTCACCGGCTGGGGGTCCTGGGCCGAGCAGGTGGCCCTCCACGCCGCCGACCACAACCTCGTCGCCCTGCCCGACGCCCTCGATGACGTGCACGCCGCCGCCCTGGGCTGCCGCTTCGCCACCTCCTACCGCGCGCTGGTGACCCACGGCGGCGTCGGGCCCGGACAGTGGGTCGCCGTGCACGGGGCCGGTGGCGCGGGGTTGTCGGCGGTGCTGATCGCCCGTGCGCTGGGGGCCCGCGTGGTGGCCGTCGACATGGCGCCGACCGCGTTGGAGCGCGCCCGTGCCCTGGGCGCCGAGGGCACGCTGGACGCCCGCGGCCTGTCACCCGAGCAGGTCGGCGAGGCCGTGCACGACCTGACCGATGGGGGAGCGCACGTCTCGCTCGACGCCTTCGGCTCGCCGGCAGCCGCGCTGGCCTCGGTGCTCGGCCTGCGGCGCCGCGGACGCCACGTGCAGGTGGGGCTGCTGCTCGGCGAGGCCGCCCGGACCGCGCTGCCGATGGACCGCGTGGTCGCCTGGGAGCTGGCCGTCCACGGCACGCACGGCCTGGCGGCGCGCGACTACCCCGCGATGCTGGAGCTCGTCACCGGCTCCGGCGGGCGTCCCGGCATCGCGCTGGAGGGGTTGGTCGGGCGTGAGGTGGGCCTCGAGGACGCCCCCGCGGCGCTCGCGGAGCTGGGGGCGGCGCCCGGTGGTGGGATCACCGTCATCCGCCCCTGAGATGGCGGCGCGGTGGGCCGGGGCGGGGTGGCCCAGTCGTCCGGCCCGGCCCGCCTCAGTCGGCCAGGAAGCTGAACCGCACCGTCCGCACGGGGTTGTCCACGTTGAGGTCCACCAGGCAGACCGACTGCCAGGTGCCCAGCATCATGCGCCCGCCCACCACGGGCACGGTGGCGTGCGGCGGCACGATGGCGGGCATCACGTGCGAGCGGCCGTGCCCGGGGGTGCCGTGCGCGTGGCGCCAGCGGTCGTCGGCGGGGAGCAGGTCGGCCAGGGCGGCGAGCAGGTCGTCATCGCTGCCGGCGCCGGTCTCCATCACGGCGATGCCGGCGGTGGCGTGGGGCACGAACAGCTGCAGCAGGCCGTCGCCCCGGCCGGCGACGAAGCCCTCGCAGTCGCCGGTGATGTCCAGCACCACGTCCTGGTCGCCGGTCCGGTACTCGCGGGTGGTGGTCTCCATGCCGTCATCGTAGCGAGAGGGTTCCATGGTGTAACCCGACGGGTGTACGGTGTAGTCATGGCGCTCAACATCAAGAACGAGCGGGTGCACGAGCTGGCACGGCAGGCCGCCCAGGTGCGTGGCACCACGCAGACCAGCGCGCTGGAGGCCGCCCTCGAGGAGTACCTCGCGCGGCACGGGGCCACCGAGGGGGCGGCGGAGGGGCGCTTCGAGCGGGCCACGGTGCTGGTGCAGCAGATCCGCAACGGTCTCTCCCTTGATGACGGGGAGTCGCTCAGCGCCGACCTCGCCGACCTCTACGACGAGCAGGGGCTTCCCCGATGATCGTGGACAGTTCGGCGGTGGTGGCGGTGCTGCAGGGTGAGGAGGGGAGCGAGGAGATCCTGCGCGTCCTGACCGAGGCGCCCTCGCTGGCCATGTCCACCGCCACGTACGTGGAGTGCGCCGTGGTGGTGGACCGCCGCGGGACGGCCGCGACGCGACGGCGACTGGACGAGCTGTTCGAGGTGCTCGGCATCGAGTTGGTGCCGCTCACCGTGGAGCACGCCCGGCTGGCGCGGGAGGCCCACCGTGACTTCGGGCGGGGCAGCGGGTCCGCCGCCCGCCTGAACCTGGGGGACTGCTACACCTACGCCCTGGCGGCCGAACGGGGCGAGCCGCTGCTGTTCGTGGGGGAGGACTTCACGCACACCGACCTCGAGTCCGCGCTGGGCTGACCGTCGTGGCGGGGCGTCGCCCGCGGCGGGCGTTCCGCGGCGGGTCACCGGCACGCCATCGGAGCGCCACCACCACGACACGGTGGGGCCACGCGCCCTGCGTACGGTCCGGCGCATGTGCCGTGAGAACACCTGCGCCGATGGCGCCACCCCTTCCCGCCGTGCCGTCATCCTGGGCAGCGGCACCGCCGGGCTCACCGGTGTCCTGACGGGTCTGGGTGGCCCCGCCGGGGCCACGCCCGCCGACGCCGCAGAGGCCCCCGAGCCCGTGGCCGCCCGCCGGTCCAGGCCCCAGCCCGTGGGCGACCAGCAGTTCACCCTGGCCGTCATGCCGGACACGCAGTACCTGTTCGACGACGACTCGATCCACCCCGAGCCGCTCACCGCCTCGCTGCGCTACCTGCAGCGCGAGCGCCAGCGGCAGGGCATCGCCTTCCTGGCCCACCTGGGCGACCTCACCGAGAACGGCCTGCCCCACGAGGTGAACGCCTTCGACCGCGCCTGGAGGCGACTGCGCCACAGCGGCATCCCGTACTCGCTGCTGGCCGGCAACCACGACGTGGGCGGGGACACCACCGACGCTCGCGGCGCCACCCCCTACCTGGGCGCCTTCCGCCGCTCCACCCGCGAGCCCGGCGTGGTGGCCGTCAGCCCGGACGGCTACAGCACCGCCCACCGCTTCACCGCCGCCGGCCGCGACTGGATGGTGCTGGCCCTGGACTGGCGCCTCTCGGAGGCCGGCTTCGCCTGGGCCGATGCCGTGCTGCGCACCCACCGCCTGCCCACCGTCCTCACCACGCACGACCTCGTGCAGGCCGATGCGGGAGACGGCGTGGCCGCCCCGTCGGAGTACGGCCAGCAGCTGTGGGACCGCCTGGTGCGCCGCCACGACCACGTGTTCCTCACGCTCAACGGTCACTTCTGGCCGTCCGGTCGCACCACGATGGTCAACGACGCCGGCCACGAGGTGCACCTGCACCTGGCCAACTACCAGCAGCGCTACTACGGCGGAGCGGCCATGGTGCGGCTCTACCGCTTCGACCTGGCGCGCGGCGTCATCGACGTGGAGACCCTGGCGCCGTGGGTGACCGAGCGGGATCCCGGGCGGCGCAACGAGCTCATGGCCGAGGAGCTGGTGGTCACCGGCGATCTGGACCGCTTCACGGTGGAGATCGACTTCGACGCGCGCTTCGCGGATTTCGCGCCCGCCCCGGAGCTGCCCGGCCAGCCCGTCCGCGAGGCGTTGGTGCCCGGCACCGTGGCGTACTGGCGGTGGGAGGGGCGCGACGGGGACGTGCTGCGCCCCGGCCAGCGGGTGCGCGACCTCTCCGGCCACGGCAACCACCTCGAGGTGGTGTCCGCCGGCGCCCCGCTGTGGGTGGTGGCCGACCACCACCCGGAGCAGCCGGGACGCACCAGCATCGCGATGGGGGGAGCCGAGAAGGCGGTGGGCGACCACCTGCACACGGTGGCCGAGGCGCCGCTCAACGACGCCACTTTCGAGCGCGGGTACACGGTGGAGGTGTTCTTCCGCCTCCCCGCCGAGTGGACCGGCCGCGACGCCTGGACCGCCCTGCTGAGCCGCGAGGGCACGGCTGCCGAGGCCGGCAAGCACGGCGGCGACGCGGAGGAGCCGGTGGTGACGCTGAGCCTCTCGGGGGAGCGGCAGCTGCAGTGGGTGGCCTACCCCACCTCGCAGGACACGGGCCTGACGAACTGGGGCCACGAGCTGCACACGGACCGCTGGTGGCACGTGGCGGTGGTGAACGACGGCCGTCACACCACGATGTACGTGGAGGGCTGCCCCGTGGTGCGCAACCCGCTCACCCGCAACCGGGGCCTGGCCACGCTGGGGCGCCGGTGGCTGGTGGGTGCGTACACCTGGGACGGCGTGCTCGATGCGGTGACGCGCGCCCGGCTGGGTGACGTGCGCATCGTGGAGCGCGCGTTGCGGCCCGAGGAGTTCATGACGCGCACCTGAGGGCGGCAGGCGGGGCGGCCCGCCCGGTGCCCGTGGGCGTGACCTAACCTGTCGGCAGACTCCCCGGGGAAAGGTTGAGATGGCACCGCGAATCGTCCTGCGCACGGCATCGGCGGAGTTCACCGTCCCACCCTCACCGGAGGGCGCCGTCATCGGGCGCAGCATCGAGGCCGACGTGATGGTGCCGGACCTGGCCGTCTCCCGCCGGCACGCCCGCGTGGTGCTGTATGAGGGCGTCTGGTGGGTGCAGGACCTCGGCAGCACGGCCGGCACCTTCCTCGACGGGGCGCGGGTCGCGGACTCGGCGCCGGTGCACCCGGGGCAGCACATCGGGCTGGGCGAGGGGGGTCACACCGTGGCCGTGGAGGCCGCCGCCGAGCCCGCGCCGCAGCCCGAGCCGGAG
>NZ_KV824409.1:0-667 GCF_001816045.1 Kytococcus sp. HMSC28H12 | reverse complement strand
CGGTGCGGGGACACCCGCACCGCCCCCGTCGGCGTGTGGCGCAGGTCGCCGGGCCGGGTGGTACTGTGACGGCGTCGGCGGGAACCTCGTTCCACCCGGCATCTCATAGGCCTGAGGGTCGTCCCCCCGTCTCCGACACAGTCATCGTCTGAGACGTGGACGTGATGACGGACCCGGTGCACACCACCTCGCCACGTACGGCGAACCCTGCAGGCCGGCAACCGAGCACGACGGGGCGCCCCCATGTGGCGTGCCCGGTGCCGTGCCGACATCCATCACCGCTGCGCCCCGTCGGCGCAGGTTGGAAGGACTTGCATGACTGACCAGACCCAGCCGGCCGAGAGCCCGAAGCGTTCCACGGCCCTGAGCGCCCTCCGCCTGGCAGAGCTCCAGGAACTGGCCGCCAGCATGGGCATCGACACCACGAAGAAGCGCAAGGGGGACCTCGTCGCAGAGATCCGCCAGGCGCGCGTGGACGCCGGTTCGGCCCGTGGCGTGGAGCCCGTGGCCGCACAGCCGGCCGCGCAGGAGGCGCCGGTCGCCTCGCGCGAGGAGCAGGCCGAGGCGCCTGCGGCTGCCGAGGAGACGGACCGCCGCGAGGGCGGGGAGTCCCAGCAGGGCGGCCAGGAGGAGGGCTCCTCCCGCACCCGCCGGGGCCGCCGGGGCG
>NZ_KV824408.1:0-3133 GCF_001816045.1 Kytococcus sp. HMSC28H12 | reverse complement strand
ACGAGCACCAGCAGGCCGAGGGCATGGTGAAGCAGGTCGGCAAGGAGGGCCGCGCGGACGCCCTGGCCCGGGCCGGCGCGGAGCGGGAGCACCTCGCGGCCGACCTTGCCCGCGTGCAGGCCCGGGCGGACGCGCTGCGCCTGCTGCTGGAGACCCTGCGTGCCCGTCGGGCCGAGGCCCAGGCGGCGTACGTACGGCCCTTCCGGGAGGCCCTCGAGGAGCTCGGCGCCGTGGTCCACGGCGACGGCTTCTCCGTGGACGTCTCGCCGGACCTCGCCATCACCTCCCGCACCGTGGACGGGGTGCCGGTCCCGCTGGCGGACCTCTCCACCGGCGCCCGGGAGCAGCTGGCGGTTCTCAGCCGCCTGGCCGTGGCCCGTGTGGTGGACCCCGGTGAGGGCGTCCCGGTGGTGCTCGACGACGCCCTGGGGTGGACCGACCCGGACCGTCTACGGAGCATGGGTCGTGCCCTCGGGCGGGCGGGGGAGGACGCGCAGGTCATCGTGCTCACCTGCACGCCCGGCCGCTACGACGCGGTCCCCGGCGCCCACGTGGTGCACACCGACGACCTGCGGGCCGCCGCGGCTGCGTCCGGACGGGCCACGGACTAGCGTGGAGGGCGAATCCCGCCGACGGCGGGGCCGGGCGCCGCTCCACGGGGCGCGCCCGGACCGGACACCCAGGAGGTGCTCATGAACGACAAGCCCACCCGCATCAGTGCCCAGCGCGAGATCCCGGCCTCCACCGCCGAGGTCTTCGACGTGCTCTCCCTGCCGGAGAACCACGTGAAGCTCGACGGCTCGGGCTTCGTCCGCTCGGTCGGCCACGGCGACCGCATCACCGAGGTCGGCCAGGTGTTCACCATGAACATGGAGGGCGACCACATGGGCGGCGAGTACCAGACCGACAACCACGTGACCGGGTACAACAAGAACCAGTCGCTGGCCTGGAAGACCGCTCCGGCCGGCACCGAGCCGCCCGGCTGGGAGTGGGCGTGGACCCTCGAGGCCCAGGGTCCGGACTCCACCCTCGTGACCGTCTCCTACGACTGGTCCGAGGTCACCGACGAGGCCCTTCTGCAGAAGGTCGGCTTCCCGCTGGTGCCGCAGGAGGCCCTCGAGGACTCGCTGGAGAAGCTCGCGGCCGAGGTCGACTGACCCCGCGAGGGGCACGACAGGGGCACGCGGATCGCACGAAGGACGCACGCCCCACGCACAGGACCCCGCTCCCCGGCCGGATCTGGCCGTCGGAGCGGGGTCCTGTGCGTGTGCCCCCGGCAGGATTCGAACCTGCGACACCTTCTTTAGGAGAGAAGTGCTCTTCCCCTGAGCTACGAGGGCGGGTGCGTCGCGCGGTCGCACAGTCTACGGGTCCGCGGGCAACTACCCTGCCCCTGTGAGCACCGAGCCCCAGTCCCCCACCCCCGTCGGTCGCGCGACGTCCGCCGCGTGGTCGTCCGCCCTCGCCGACTCGGGTGGGCGCAACAGCCTCATCTGGGGTCCGCGGCCGGGCCTGTCCCTGGACCTGGTGGCCGCCCACCCCGGTGGCGTGGCCAAGCTGCTCTCCGGCCAGCCGGTGCTCCTCAGCGACCTCGTCCGCGCCCCCGGGCCGCGCGCCCGCGCCCTCGCCACGGCCCTCGCCATCGCCGAGCGCGCGCAGGAGATGGAGGACGACTGGGGCCTGACCACCTGCTTCGTCACCTCCGGCACCGCCACCTGGGACGTCCCGGGAACGCTCGCCCCGGCCGCCGCGGTGGTGCTTCGCCCGGCCCGGGTCACCGTGGTGGACCCGGCGCGCAGCGAGGTGGAGTTCGCCCTCACCGGCATCCCCGAGGTGAACCCGGCCCTACTGCGCTTCCTGCGCGTCTCCCACGGCGTGGACCTCGACCCGGTGGTGCTCGCCGAGATGGTCGACCGCCTCCACGCCCGCACCGACGACCCGCTGCTGCGCCACCTGGAGATGCTCTGCCGCGCCGTGCCCGGCTTCACGGTCCGCTCGGGGCAGCGCCTGGCCACGCTCACGCACGCCAAGGACGCCGGCATCGCCGACCTGGCGGAGGTCACCGCCGCGCCCTCGCGCCTGGTCACCCAGCTGGCGGCGGCCACCGGCGGCCGTGACACCAACCCGGTGGCCCCGCACCTGCCCCGCGTGGCCGGGGTGACCCGCAACGTGGTGTGCCCGCTCGATGCCGTGCAGCTGCAGGTGCTCGACCTGGTGGCCGCCGAGCAGGACGTCCTCGTGGAGGCCCGCCCGGGCACGGGCCGCACCAGCCTGCGCTCGGCCCTCGTGGCCGATGCCGTGGCGCACGGCCGCACGGTGCTGGTGGCCGCGGCGGACGCGTCGGTGCGCCGCCAGGTGGCCGCCGTCATCGACAACTGGGCCGAGTCCGAGGTGCCCGTGGCCTGGGGGGTGGCCCGCACGCGTGACGAGGAGGTCACCCAGCACGCCGCCCTCACCGCCGCGCTGGAGCGCCTGGTGGAGGGCGGCGACCCGGCCCCGGTGTCCACGGCGGACCCCTCGCGGACGTCGCTCGACGAGGCCCTGGCACAGCACCTGGGGCACGCGGCCACGGTGCACGACAAGCGCCAGCCGTGGGGCGTGAGCGTCCACGACCTGCACCAGCGCCTGGCCGCCCTGGCGGGGACGCCGACGCCGCCCTCGGTGGTGGTGCCGCTGGACGACGAGGTGGTGCAGCGCATCAGCGTGGCCGACCTGCCGGGTGTGCAGGCCGACCTCACGGACCTGGCCCGCCGGGGCGCGTGGTCGGTGCGGGCGCGGGAGAACGCCTGGTTCGGCGTGCACGCCGACGACGAGGCGGAGGCGCAGCGCCTGGCCGCGGTGGCCCGTGGCCTGGCCGAGGGTCGCCTGCAGCAGGTGCGCGACGACCTCGCCGCCGTGGCTGAGAGCCTCGGGGTGCCGCCGGTCGGCTCGCTGGAGGAGGGGCTGCGCCTGCTGCGCCTGGCCCGCTCCGTGCGGCTCACCGTGCAGCGCTTCGGGCCCGCCGTGTTCGAGGAGGACCTCGACGCCTGGTCCGCCGCCCACGGTGGTCGCGCGCCGCGTCCGCTCGGTGGGCTGCAGGCCCGCCGGACCCGCGCCCACGTGCGCGAGCTGCTGCAGGAGCACGGTGCCGACC
>NZ_KV824407.1:0-2284 GCF_001816045.1 Kytococcus sp. HMSC28H12 | reverse complement strand
GAGCACCAGGCCGCCCACCGCCAGGGTGGCCACCGCCCAGCCCGGCGGCGCCGCACCCAGGCCGCGCACCACGCTCCACACGCCCCCGTTGCCCGCCCCGGCGTCCCAGAACGCCAGGCCGGAGAGGCTCCGCCGGTTCCACACCAGCCACGGGACGCACACCGCCGCCGCCGTGAGCACCATCGGCACCCACGCCCAGCGCAGCGCACGCGGGGCGGCCACCACACAGGCCACCGGCAGCACCACCAGCAGGGGCATCGCCAGCACCGCCAGCACCCACACCACGCCGGCCGTGGCCGCCGACCCTGTGGAGCCGCGGCGCCACAGCACGCACCCCCACACCGCGAGCGCCAGCCAGACCAGCAGGTCCGACACCATCGCCAACGGCACGAGCAGCGGGGAGAGGGCCACGTGCGAGGCCGCCCACGGGTCCGAGCCCTCGGCGCGCGCCCAGTCCACGACCGCCACCACCAGCGCGGCCACCGCGAGAACGAGCAGCACCGCCCACACGGCGAAGTAGGCCTGCTGGTCGAAGCGCTGCGGCACCGGGCCCAGGGGCAGGCCGGCCAGCCACAGCAGCGTGGTGCGCACGGGCGCCACCTGGGCCATCTCGGTGCCGGGGCTGGACCAGGGCACGTGGCCGTCGTCGAGGCCGGCGTTGGCCCAGCGCACCACCGGGTCGGAGTAGCACATGCGCCAGATGAGCTGCGGGCTGCGCCAGCCGCCGGTGATGCAGTTGTTCTTCTGCAGCACGGCCAGCAGCATCGGCAGGGCGCTCAGGGCCACGAGCACCGCGGCCGGGAACCACGGCCCCCGGACCCGCGGCAGGGCGTGGCGGCCGGTGGAGCCCCCGACCGCCCCCATGGCCAGGCGGGGCACCGGATCGGCGGCGGGGCGGGGGCGACGCCCCCGCACGGCCTGCCGCACCGCCTCGAGGCCGCGGGCCCCCTGCACACGCCTGATCCGCTCCACTGCCACTCCCGTCGGGCTCGTCCTGACGCCCCATCATCACCCGTCACACCCCCCGGCACGCGGCCTACACTCGGTCGCGCGTGGAACAACCTGCCGGGCTGCGGCGTTTGTCACGCCGGAAAGCAACAAAGGGAGAGACATGTCCACTGTCCGTGTCGCCATCGCAGGCGTCGGAAACTGCGCCACCTCGCTCATCGAGGGCGTCGAGTACTACCGCAACACCCCGGCCGACGGCACCGTGCCGGGCCTCATGCACGTCGACTTCGGCGGGTACCACGTCGGCGACGTGGAGTTCGTGGCCGCGTTCGACGTCGACGCCGACAAGGTGGGCAAGGACCTCTCCGAAGCCACCCGTTCGGGCCAGAACAACACCATCCGGATCACCGACGTGCCGCACACCGGCGTGGAGGTGCAGCGCGGCCCCACCCTGGACGGCCTGGGCAAGTACTACCGCCAGACCATCGAGGAGTCCTCCGCCGAGGCCGTGGACGTGGTGCAGGCACTCAAGGACTCGCAGGCCGACGTGCTCGTGTCCTACCTGCCGGTGGGCTCGGAGGAGGCCGACAAGTTCTACGCCCAGTGCGCCATCGACGCCGGCGTGGCCTTCGTCAACGCGCTGCCGGTGTTCATCGCCAGCGACCCCGAGTGGGCGCAGAAGTTCCGCGACGCGGGCGTGCCGATCGTGGGCGACGACATCAAGTCCCAGGTGGGCGCCACCATCACCCACCGCGTGATGGCCAAGCTCCTCGAGGACCGCGGCGTGGAGCTGGACCGCACCTACCAGCTGAACGTGGGCGGCAACATGGACTTCAAGAACATGCTCGAGCGCGAGCGCCTGGAGTCCAAGAAGATCTCCAAGACCCAGGCCGTCACCTCCAACGTGCAGCACCAGTTCGAGGACCGCGACGTGCACATCGGCCCCTCGGACTACGTGCAGTGGCTGGACGACCGCAAGTGGGCCTACGTGCGCCTCGAGGGCCGCGCGTTCGGCGACGCCCCGCTGAACCTGGAGTACAAGCTGGAGGTCTGGGACTCCCCCAACTCCGCCGGCATCATCATCGACGCCATCCGCGCGGCGAAGATCGCCAAGGACCGCGGCATCGGCGGCCCGATCCTCTCCGCCAGCGCCTACCTCATGAAGTCCCCGCCCGAGCAGCGCCCGGACGACCTGGGCCGCGCCGAGCTGGAGAAGTTCATCCGCGGCGAGGTGGACAGCTGACCCGAGGGGGTCGCTGAGCCCGCGCGAGGGCACCGACTGTTCGGGTTGCCGAGGGGGCGGGGTGGGTCGACACTGGACCCGCCCCGCCCCCCT
>NZ_KV824406.1:0-3823 GCF_001816045.1 Kytococcus sp. HMSC28H12 | reverse complement strand
CGGGGAGGTGCGGCCCAGCCAGGTGGACACCGCCTCGCCCCGCTCCCCTGCCGCCGCGGCGGCGTCCACCAGCCCGATGGCGCGCGGGTACGCCCGCCGCAGGCGCGGCATGAGGGCGCCGGCCTCGCCGGTGGTGGATCCGTACATCGCGCCGAGCATGGCCACCTTGGCGTGGTCGCGGGTGTCCACCACCCCGTCGTCCACGAGCGCGGCGTAGAGGTCACCGGCAGCTCCGGCCTCGGCCATCGCCGCGTCGCCGGCCATCGCGGCCAGGACGCGCGGCTCCAGCTGGGCGGCGTCGGCCACCACGAGACGCCACCCGGCATCGGCGCGCACGGCCGAGCGGATCTGCCGGGGCAGCTGCAGGGCCCCTCCCCCGCGGCTGGCCCACCGACCGGTCACCACACCACCGGCCACCCAGTCGGGGCGGAAGCGCTCCTCGCGCACCCAGTGACGCATCCACGCCCACCCGTTGGCGGTGTGCAGGCGGCTGAGCGCCTTGTACTCCAGCAACGGCTCGATGACAGGGTGGTCGATCCCGCGCAGCTCCCACTTGCGGGTGCTCGCCACGTCGAGCCCGGCCCGGCGCAGCGCGGTCACCAGGGTGGGGGCGGAGTCCGGGTTGAGGCCGGGCGCCCCGAGCAGATCACGGATCCGCTCCACGAGCGCGGCCATGCGGGCCGGGCGACCACCGTGCCGGTCGCGCTCCCCCAGCAGGGCGGTGAGCTGGGCGTCGTGGACGGCGGTGCTGAACGGCACCCCGGCGTGGTTGAGTTCCTGGGCGATGAGGCCGCCGGTGGACTCCGCGTGGCACAGCAGCGCCAGCCCGCCCCCGTTGCGCGCATCGGCCAGGGCCTCGCGCTGCGCCAGGTGCTCGGCCAGGCACTCCTCGATGCCGGGTCCGTCCCCGGCCACGTCGAAGAGCGTCTCGTCGGTGTCCACCGGCTGTGCAGGGACCAGGGCCGCCTCGGCGCGCTGCGCGTCCCACTCCGTGGAGGGGGCCGCGGCGTACGGCGTGTGCGCCACCGCCCGCGCCCGGCGCAGCAGGGCCCGCTGCAGGCCCAGGTCCACACCCCGGCGCACCCGGACGCCGGCCTCGAGCAGAGGGAGGTAGGTGGCCGCGGAGTCGGCCCACACCCAGCGCGGGGTGTCGTCCCCGGCGGTCTCGGCCACGGACTCGCGCGCCTGCACCCAGGCCGGCAGGTCCGCCCAGGGCACCGACCACCGCTCCCCCGCCTCGCCGTCGGTGACGGCCACCACCTCGACGCGGTCGCCGGTGCGCGCCACGACGAGGTCCACGACTCAGCGCTTGCCCACGAACCAGCGGCGGATGGTCTCGATGCGCTGCGTGACCTGCTCCTGGGTGGCGGTCTCCAGGGCGGGCCCGCCGCACTGGCGGCGCAGGTCCATGTGCACGTTGGCGTGCGGCACGCCCTTCTTCTGCGCGTAGGCGCTCACCAGCTTGTTGAGCTCCTTGCGGGAGGCCTGCAGGGCCCGGTGCGCGGCGATCGGCTGCTCGCTCTGCTCCTTCTGGGCCTTCCTGCCGCGCGCCGCCTGCTTGGCCTGGCGCTCGCGCAGCAGCTGCGTCATCTGCTCGGGCTCCAGCAGCCCGGGCAGGCCCAGGTACTCGGCCTCGTCCTCGCTGGCCACCTCCGAGCCCATGCCCCACTGCTGGGCGTCGAAGAGCACGTGGTCGAACTCCGCGGAGGACTCCAGCGCCTCGTAGCCCGGACCGAGCTCGTCGCTGAGGCGCTCGGACTGGTTGGCCCGGGCCAGCTCATCCTCCTCCGGCGCCCAGATGGCGTCCTCGCCGGAGGGGCCGGGGCGGTCCAGCGCGTGGTCGCGCTCGGCCTCGAGCTCAGCGGCCAGCGCCAGGACGGGCGTCACCGAGGGGAGGAAGATGCTGGCCGTCTCACCGCGCTTGCGGGTGCGCACGAAGCGCCCCACCGCCTGGGCGAAGAAGAGCGGCGTCTGCGTGCTCGTGGCGTAGACGCCCACGCACAGGCGCGGCACGTCCACTCCCTCGGAGACCATGCGTACCGCCACCAGCCAGCGGGAGTCGCCCTTGCTGTACTCCTCGATGCGGGAGCTCGCCCCGGCGTCGTCGGAGAGCACCACGGTGGGCTTCTCCCCGGTGAGGGCCTCCAGGTGGCGCGCGTAGGCCCGTGCGTTCTTCTGGTTGCTCGCGATGACCAGGCCGCCGGCGTCGGGCACGTGACGGCGCACCTCGGTGAGGCGCTTGTCGGCGGCACCGAGCACCGCGGGCACCCACTCGCCCTCGGGGTCCAGCGCGGTGCGCCAGGCCTGGGCGGTGAGGTCCTTGGTGAGCGGCTCGCCGAGCCGGGCGGCCATCTCGTCGCCGGCCTTGGTGCGCCACTTCATGGCACCGCCGTAGGCCATGAAGAGCACCGGGCGCACCACGCCGTCGGTGAGCGCGTTGCGGTAGCCGTACGCGTAGTCGCTGGACGACCGGCGGATGCCGTCGGCCCCCTCCTCGTAGCGGACGAAGGGGATGGGGTTGGTGTCCGAGCGGAAGGGCGTACCGGTCAGCGAGAGGCGCCGCTCGGCGGGCGTGAACGCCTGTCGGATGGCGTCGCCCCAGCTGCGTGCGTCACCGCCGTGGTGGATCTCGTCCAGGATCACCAAGGTGCGGGCCTCCTTGGTGCGCTGCTCGTGGAGGTCCGGGTCGGCGGCGATGCCGGCGTAGGTCATGGCGATGCCGTGGTAGTCGGCGCTGTGGGCCCGCTGGCTGTTGGTGAAGCGAGGGTCCAGGTGGATGCCCACGCGGGCGGCGGCATCGGCCCACTGGGTCTTGAGGTGCTCGGTGGGCGCCACCACGGTGATCTGGGTGACGGCCCCCTCGGCCAGCAGGTCGGCGGCCACCTTCAGGGCGAAGGTGGTCTTGCCGGCGCCCGGCGTGGCGACCGCGAGGAAGTCACGGCCGCCGGCGGCGACGGTCTGCCGGTAGGCCTCGAGGGCCTCGGCCTGCCACGCACGCAGCTTGGGGGCGGTGCCCCAGGCGGCGCGGGCGGGATAGGAGGGAGAGAGGTGGTCGGCTGCGGAGGTGCTCATCGACCGCCGGGCTCAGCTGCCGAAGCCCGCGCCGGAGCCACCCTGGCCGGAGCCCGAGCCGCCGTCCCCGCCGTCCTGCGGGTCACGCAGGCCCTCGTAGATCTCCTTGCAGACCGGGCAGACCGGGAAACGGTCCGGATTGCGGCCGGGCACCCAGATCTTGCCGCACAGGGCGGTGACGGGCTCGCCGCTCATGGCGCTCTCGAGGATCTTCTCCTTGCGCACGTAGTGGCTGAAGCGCTCGTGGTCGCCCGGCTCCATGGGAGCCGTCTGCTGCTCGGTGCGCTCCAGCAGACCCGTGGAGGTACCCGGGGAGGACAGGCCGCCCGGGTCGTCGGGCGTGCCCGGGTCCATCGGCTGGCTCATGGCCACCACCTCGGTGAGGGTGGTGGAGGCGTCCTGCGAGGGGGTCCGGGAGGTCCAAGGCATGTCGCCCATCGTACTGCCGGCCACCGACCGTCGGGCCGTCAGCACACGCACAGCGCCCCGACGGCCGGAGCCGTCGGGGCGCTGTCAGCAGGTGCTCGGTGCGGGGTGCGTGTCAGTCCTCGCGGCGGCCGCGGTGACCGCCGCCCCGGGAGCCGCCGCGGGAGCTGCCCTCACGACGGTCGCTGCCACCGCGGTAGCCACCCTGTCCGCGGTCGTCCCGACGGCCCCGGTACCCGCCGCCGTCGCGGTCGCGGTACCCACCTCGGCGGTCGTCGCCACCGCGGTAGCCACCCTGGCGGCCACGGCCGCCGAAGCCGCCACG
>NZ_KV824405.1:0-3044 GCF_001816045.1 Kytococcus sp. HMSC28H12 | reverse complement strand
GGCCCCACCGCGACGTCGCGGTGGGGCCCCATCGTTGCCAATCCGTGACCTGGCCACGGGGCGTGCGCGTCAGGCGCGGGCGGGCACGGCGTCGATGGCCTCCTCGCCCATGTCCTCCAGCTCCTTGCCGTTGGTCTCCTGCACGTAGCGCCACACGAACAGCAGCGAGAGCAGGGCGAACGCGGCGTACAGGCCGTAGGCCAGGGTGAGCGACACCTCGGCCAGGCGCGGGAAGCTCATGGTGATGGCGAAGTTGGCCAGCCACTGCGCGGCGGCGGCCACCCCGAGGGCCAGGGAGCGGATCTTGTTGGGGAACATCTCGCCCAGCAGCACCCACACCACCGGGCCCCAGGTGATGCCGAAGGCCACGATGAACAGGTTGGCCGCCACCAGGGCGATGACGCCCCACGGCTCGGGCAGGGAGACGGTGTGCGTCTCACCCGAGCCGCTCACCACGGCTTGGGAGAACGCCACCGCCATCGTGGCCAGGGAGAGGAACATGCCCGCCGAACCGGCCAGCAGCATCGGGCGGCGGCCCACGCGGTCCACCAGCAGGATGGCCACGATGGTCACCGCGATGTTGGTGACCGAGGTGCCCACGTTGATGAGCAGGGCCTGCGACTCCTCGAAGCCGACGGCCTGCCACAGGGTGGAACCGAAGTAGAAGATGACGTTGATGCCGACGAACTGCTGGAAGACGCTCAGCAGGATGCCCACCCAGACGATGGGCTTGAGGCCGGCCGCGGCGCCCTTGAGGTCGGACAGCGACTGGCGCTCCTCGAGGTTGAGGGTGCGCTGGATGTCGGCCACCTTCTCCTCCACCTCGGCCTCGGGGGTGCCGATGACGTCGATGAGCAGGCGGCGGGCCTTCTCCACCTGGCCCTTGCCCACCATGTAGCGGGGGGACTCGGGGATGCTCAGGGCGAGCACGCCGTAGACCACGGCCGGCACCACGCCGGAGAGGAACATCCAGCGCCAGGCCTCGAGGCCGAACCACAGGTCCTGCGCGGCGCCGCCGGCCAGCTCGGCCAGCCAGGCGTCCACCAGCAGGGCGGCGAACAGGCCGATGACGATGGCCAGCTGCTGCAGCGAGCCGAGCTTGCCGCGGATGCGGGCCGGGGAGATCTCGGCGATGTACGCCGGGGCCAGCACGGAGGCCATGCCGATGCCGGCACCGCCGACGAAGCGCCAGGCCATGAGGTCCCACTCCGAGACGGTGAGGAAGCAGCCCAGCGAGGAGGCGGTGAACAGCACGGCGGCCACGACCATGGCGCGGGTGCGGCCGATGCGGTCGGAGACGGTGCCGGCGAACCAGGCACCCACCATCGCGCCGAGGAGGGCGATGGCCACGGTGAAGCCGATGAGGGAGGACGACAGGCCGAAGCGGTGCTGGATGGCGTTGACGCCACCGTTGATGACGGCGGAGTCGAAGCCGAACAGGAAGCCGCCGAGCGCGGCGACGAGGGCGAGCATGACCACCTGCGAGCCGGACTCGGCGGCGGTGCCGGGCAGGCGGCTGGCCGGCGAGGCGCCGGAGGTGGAGGGGTGGAGCGGTTCAGTGGGCATCGGAGAAGTGTGCGGCCCCCGGGGGTCTGCGCGCCAATCCCGCTCGACCGCGCGGGGGCTCAACGGCCTCCCTCAGCCGGTGGATTCGGCGGTGAGCTCCAGGAAGGCGCCCAGGGTGAGCAGGTCGTGCGGCGAGGCCGGCGCGATGTCGGTGAGCGCCGCCGAGCGCACCACGTACGCGGCCACCTGTCCGCGGGAGACGGCCACGTTGAGGCGGTGCACGTCGAACAGGAAGGCCATGCCGCGCGAGACCCGGTCGCGGGCCGATGCGGTCATGGAGAGCACCACCACCGGGGCCTCCTGGCCCTGGAAGGCGTCCACGGTGCCCACGGCCACCTCGCCCAGACCGGCCCGCTCCAGGGTGGTGCGCAGCAGGGCGACCTGCGCGTTGTACGGCGCCACCACCAGCACGTCGGCCTCGGTGAGGGGGCGCTGCTGCTCGCCGGCCGGCAGGTTCTCGTCGGTGAGCGTGCGGCCCAGCAGGTCCTGCACGACCCGCAGCACCTCGTCGGCCTCCTCGGGGCTGGCCACGGCGTTGTCCTGGTGGTCCACCACGCGCACGTGCAGGCCGGGGGTCACCCCCTCGATGCGGCGGCCGGCGGTCACCTGCTCGTGGGAGCGCAGCCGGCCGTCGTAGGCCAGGGCGGAGACGCGGCGGGTGAGCTCGGGGTGCATGCGCCAGGTGGTGTCCAGGAAGTAGCCGAACCGCTCGGGCAGCACGTGCTCGGAGCCGATGAGCCAGCCGAGCGCGGAGTCGTCGAGCGGCTCGGGGTGGATGCCCTGGGAGACCTGCGGCAGCTGCTGCGGGTCGCCGAGCAGCAGGAGGTTGCGGGCGGCCCGGCTGGCGGCCAGCAGCGGCGCCAGGGAGAACTGGCCGGCCTCGTCCACCACCAGCAGGTCCAGTCCCTCGGCATCCAGGGCGGGGTTGGCGAAGGTCCACGCCGTGCCGCCCACCACGAACCCGTGGCCGGCGGCGGTCTGCTCCTCCACCCACGCCGCGGGCTGCCCGGAGCCCTTGATACGGGTGAACGCGGCCTGCGCGTTCTCCGGCCGGGCCTGCTTGCCCACGCGCACGTCGGGCACCCCGGCGCGCACGCAGGCGGCCAGGAAGTTCTCCACCGCGGCGTGCGACTGCGCCACCACGCCCACGCGCCACCCGCGGGCCACCAGGGCGGCCACCACGCGGGAGCCCAGGTAGGTCTTGCCGGTGCCGGGCGGGCCCTGCACGGCCAGGTAGCTGTTCTGCAGCATCTGCACCGCGGCGGTCACGGCGTCGACGGGCGTCTCGATGCCGGGGTCGCCCACCTGCGGCAGCAGGGTGCGCCGGGCATCGGGCCCGGGTGTCGTGTCGCTGCCGGTGTCGCCACCGGGGCCGTCCTCGCCGGTCGGGGCCTCCCCGTCGATCCGCGGTGCGCGGCGGGCCAGCACGTCGAGCCCGGCGGTGGCCGGCAGCACGCCGGAGAGCGCCATCAGCCACA
>NZ_KV824404.1:0-10542 GCF_001816045.1 Kytococcus sp. HMSC28H12 | reverse complement strand
AAGCACCCACGCTCAACTCCGAAGAGCCGGGAAACCAGGCCAGGTACGTGGTGGCCTCCGACCGCCCGAGCGCCGAACGTCGCGCACAGATCGAGCACGAGGTGGTGGAGCAGGCAGCCACGCTCATCGAGGGACGCCACGACGTGTCGGCCGAGGTCAGCCCGGGCGCGGAGACCGTCACCATCGTGCTGGGCGGGTTCGATGCAGCCTCCACGGCCGATGCCGGTGCGCGGGCGGCGACCGCGCAGCACCTTCTCGAGGGCATCACGCTTCCTGCGGGCGTCAAGCACGTGCAGGTGACCACCTCGTCCGCCACCAGCGGCCCGGAGTTCGGATCGGGCGGCACCTGGCGAGGCACCTTCTGCACGGCAGGTTTCACGGCCGCACGCAGCGGCCGGGTGGCCATCACCGGCACGGCACACTGCGGGAGTACCAGTTCCCATGACGGAGCGACTCTCTCCGGGAGCTGACCATGAACACCACCCACCGCACCGTCTTCAAAGCCGCGCTGGCCCTGGGCATCGGAGTCCTCACGGCGGGGTGCACCCCGTCGGGGGACGGCCCGACGTTCGGCACCTGGTCGACCCCGTGGAGTCACTCGGACCGCGGATACACGGGCACGTTCACCGACCGCGAGGGGTGCCTCCACGTCACCGTGGAGGGGACCGACCACGTGGCCGTCCTGCCTGGGGGAAGCTCCGTGGAGGACGGCACCGTGAAGACTCCCGACGACGCGTTCGCCCTCGACTCCGAGGTGACCGTCGGCGGAGCCGGATTCCCCACCGACGAGGCTCACGAGGTGACCCAGTTCGAACTGCCCGAGGCCTGCGGCAGCCCCCAGGACGTCTGGATCGTGACCTGACCAGACGGCCACCCCGCGGGCCCTGCCCCCGTCTCCGGGTGCGGGACCCACAGCGTTCATACCGGGCACTCCTCGCCGGGGGCACAGGCAAGCCTCAGCGAGGGTGCCGGGAAGGTCGCACGCACCTACGCTCGGCGCCATGAAGATCCCCGAGAGCCTCGTGCCCGCCTTCGAGAAGCAGATCACCCTGGAGTTCCGGGCCGCGCTGACCTACCGGCAGCTCGCCATCGAGATGGCCGCCCAGAGCCTGCCGGGCACGGCCGCGTGGTTCACCCGGCAGGCCGACGAGGAGGTGCTGCACGCCCAGCGCTTCATCGACCACGTGCTCGACCGCGGCGGGCGCCCCGTCATCGGCGAGGTCCCGGCCCAGCAGCCGCTCACCAACCCCACCCCGCTGGAGGCCTTCCGCGCCGCGCTCGCCCACGAGGAGAAGGTGTCGGCCGCCATCCGCGAGCTCTACGTGGCCACTGAGGCCGCCGGCGACCTGGACTCCCGCCCGCTGCTCAACGAGTTCGTCGCCGAGCAGGTGGAGGAGGAGGCCACGGTCGGCGAGGTGCTCTCCGCCCTGGAGCGCGTGGGCGACGACGGCCCGGGCCTGCTGCGCATCGACGCGGACCTGGCCAGCCGGGGCACCACCGGCGCCTGAGCCGACCCCGTCGCGCCCACGGGCCCCGCACCTCCCGGCGAGGTGCGGGGCCCGTAGCGTGGAGGCCATGTCCTCCGATGCCGTGAACCCGACCGCCGCGGACCGCACCTCCGGCAGGGCCACCGACCCCACCGCCGGCACCCCGGCGGGCGTGCCGCTGCCCACCGACGAGGTGACCGACCTCTGCCGCGAGCTGATCCGCATCGACTCCAGCAACTTCGGCGACGGCTCCGGCCCCGGCGAGCGCGAGGCCGCCGACTACGTGGTGGCCAGGCTGCGCGAGGTGGGCCTGGAGCCGCAGGTGTTCGAGTCCGACCCGGGCCGCACCAGCGTGGTGGTGCGGCTGGAGGGCACCGACTCCTCCCGACCGGGCCTGGTGCTGCACGGCCACCTCGACGTGGTGCCTGCCCGTGCCGAGGACTGGTCCGTGGACCCCTTCGGCGCCGAGCTGCGCGACGGCATGGTGTGGGGCCGCGGCGCGGTGGACATGAAGGACATGGATGCCATGATCCTGGCCGTGGTGCGCTACATGGCCCGCACCGGCCAGCGCCCCGCCCGTGACCTGGTGGTGGCCTTCTTCGCCGACGAGGAGGCCGGCGGCGTGAAGGGCGCCGGCCACCTGGTGGAGCACCACCCCGAGCTGTTCGCCGGCTGCACCGAGGCCGTGAGCGAGGTGGGCGGGTACTCCATCACCGTGCCCGGCCAGGAGGTGGCCGACGGCGCCGAAGCGCAGCGCACCTACCTGGTGCAGACCGCCGAGAAGGGGATCGCCTGGCTCACGCTGACCGCCCGTGGCCGCGCCGGGCACGGGTCGGTCCCCACCGCCGAGAACGCCGTGGCCCGGATGGGGGCGGCGCTCGCGGCCATCCACGCCCACGACTGGCCGGCCGAGACCATCGAGTCGGTGCGGGTGCTGCTCGAGGGGGTGGGGGAGCAGGCCGGCATCGACTGGTCGGTGGACGACGCGCCCTCCCTGGAGCAGGTGGTGGCGCAGACCGGTGGCGCCTCGCAGTTCGTGGCCGGCACCCTGCGCAACACGAGCAACCCGACGATGGTGAACGGCGGGTACAAGCACAACGTGGTGCCGCAGACCGTGACCGCCGGGCTGGACTGCCGCTTCCTGCCGGGGCAGCAGCAGCACGTGCTCGACACCATCGCCGAGCTGGCCGGGGAGCACGTGGAGGTCTCCGTGCACCACCTGGGGCCCGCGCTGGAGGCCCCCTTCGACGCCCCGCTGGTGGACGTCATGCGCAGCGTGCTCGAGGCCGAGGACCCCGGCTGCCGGGTGCTGCCGTACTGCCTCTCCGGTGGCACGGACAACAAGCACCTGGCCGAGCTGGGCATCACCGGCTACGGCTTCGCCCCGCTGCAGCTGCCGGCCGACCTGGAGTTCGCGCCGATGTTCCACGGCGTCGACGAGCGGGTGCCGGTCAGCGCGCTGGAGTTCGGCGCCCGGGTGCTGCACCGCTTCGTGCTCGAGTCCTGAGCCGTCCCGCCCCGTGGCCCCAGATGTCCGCCTGCGGTCCAGAGGTACGGGCCATGAGGCGTACCTCTGGACCGCAACCGGACATCTGCGCCAGGCCCGCTCGACGCCGGTCCCTCGGGCGCGGGCTCGATGAGGGGAGCCGCCTCAGGCGGGCGGGCCCAGCAGCGTCTGCGGGCGGCGCTGGCGGATCACCTTGCGGCGCAGGCGGACCTTCCGTCGCCCGCCCTCGTAGAGGCGCACGGTGTGCACGTTCCAGCCCTCGTACTCGGCCAGCTCGGTGAGCAGCTGCCTCAGGTCCGCCCGCGACAGCTCCCGAGGGGCCTGGACGACCCGGTACTCCCACACGGCGGCCGCACGGGCCCGGTGGTGGGCGGCGACGGCGCGGGTCGGCTGACGGCGGGGCGGCTGGCTGGGCTGCATCGCCACAGTGTGCACGGGCAATTCCCCTGACGCCGCCCCGCCTCCCGCGCTACGGTGGCCCCATGGCCACCGACCCGCGCAGCGCCCTGACCACCCTCGTCACCGCCCTGGAGCGGCACCTCGAGGCCTGCTCCTCCCGCACCGGGGAGGAGGACCCCCGGGTGATCGCCGCCTACAACGACCTCGCGGACGCCTTCGAGGACTACGACGACGCCCTGCTGGAGGCCCACGGCGAGGTGACGCCCTTCGAGGTGTACTCCGACGAGGACGAGGACGACCTCGAGGACGACGACTTCGACGACGACGAGGAGGACGGTCCCCTCGCCGGTCGGTACGACGACGAGTACGACGGCGACCAGGACTCCTACGACTACGACGACGACTCCGAGGTGGAGGACGACGACGTCCGCGGCTGAGCTCAGAGCCAGCCGGAGCGCCGGAAGCGCAGGTACAGCAGCACCACGATCACCACGGTGAGCAGCATCGCCACCGGGTAGCCCCACACCCAGTGCAGCTCGGGCATGTGGTCGAAGTTCATGCCGTACACCGCGCCCACGATGGTGGGGACGGCCGCCAACGCGGCCCAGGCCGAGATCTTGCGCGTGTCCTCGCCCTGCTTGACCGACACCATCGACAGGTGCGCCTGGAGGATGTCGGTGAGGGACTGGTCGTAGCCCAGCACGTGGTCGTCGGCGCGCAGCAGGTGGTCCTGCACGTCGCTGAGGTAGGGCTGCAGCTCCTCGGGCACCAGGCGTGAGGAGTGCACGAGGCGCCGCACCGGGTCCACCAGCGGGTGCACGGCGCTGCGGGCCTCCAGGATCTCCCGCTTGAGCCGGTAGATCTCGGTGACGTCCACGTCCTGCTCCCCGCCGAAGGTGGCCTGCTCGACCCGCGCGAGGTCGTCGTTGAGCTCCAGGTCCACCCGTGTGTAGGTGTCCACGATGTGGTCGGCCACCACGAACACCGCCGAGGCCGGCCCGTGGGCCATGAGCTCGGGGGAGCGCTCCAGCCGGGCCCGCACGCCGGTGAGGCGGGTGTGCTTGCCGTGGCGCACCGTGAGCACCCAGTGCGGTCCCCACACCATGAGCACCTCGCCGGTCTCGACGTCGCTGTTCTCCTCGAAGTAGGCCAGGGTGCGGAACACCAGCATCGCGGAGTCGTCCATGACGTCGAGCTTGGGGCGCTGGCGGCCGGTGGCGATGTCCTCCACCACGAGGGGGTGCAGGTCCAGCAGGCGCGCGAAGTGCTGCACCTGCTCGGCCGACGGCTCGTAGAGGCCCACCCACAGGAAGGCGTTCCCGTCGGCCTGCTGGGCCCGGGCCAGTCCCTCGGCCACGTCCTGGCACTCATACCGCCGCCCGTCGGCGTACACCGCCTTGTCCACGATCATGGGGCGCATTCTGGCAACCGCACCGCCGACCGACGGGCCCCTCGGCCGGTCACCTGCGTCACGCCCGCCACGGCCTACCCTGTGCGGGTGGAATCCTGGACCTCGCCCACCGTGCCCGCCCTGCCGCTGACCGCCCCGCCGCTGCGGGTGCACGACACGGCCACCGGGCGGCAGGAGGAGCTGACCCCGCAGGGCGAGGCCGGCCTGTACGTCTGCGGCATCACGCCGTACGACGCCACGCACATGGGCCACGCGGCCACCTACCTCACGGTGGACACCCTGCACCGCGCGCTGCGGGCCGCCGGGCACCCGGTGCGCTTCGTGCAGAACGTCACCGACGTGGACGAGCCGCTGCTGGAGCGCGCCGAGCGCGACGGCGTGCACTGGGAGGACCTGGCGCAGCGCGAGATCCAGCTGTTCCGCGACGACATGGAGGCGCTGCGCATCATCGCGCCGGACGCCTACGTGGGCGCCGTGGAGGGGATCCCCTCGGACGTGGCCGCCGTGGAGTCGATGCTGGACTCCGGCCACGCCTACCGGCTGCCGGCCGACGACGCGCCGGGCACCGCATCGGACGTGTACCTGGAGCTGGCGAGCACGCCGGCCTTCGGGGAGGTCTCCGGGTGGTCGCGCGAGGAGATGATGGCGGTCTTCGCCGAGCGCGGCGGTGACCCCGAGCGCGCCGGCAAGAAGGACGCCCTCGACCCGCTGCTGTGGCGCGCCCACCGGGAGGGCGAGCCGCACTGGGAGGGAGGCACGCTGGGCGACGGGCGGCCGGGCTGGCACATCGAGTGCACCACCATCGCCCGCGACCACCTGGGCACGCCCTTCCTGGTGCAGGCCGGCGGCGACGACCTGGTCTTCCCGCACCACGAAATGAGCGCCGCGCAGAGCCGCGCCCTCACCGGGGAGGCGTTCGCGCAGCACTACGTGCACCAGGCGATGGTGGGCCTGGACGGCGAGAAGATGAGCAAGTCCAAGGGCAACCTGGTGCTCGTCTCGCGGCTGCGGGCGGCGGGGGAGGACCCGGCGGCCATCCGCCTGGCGCTGCTCAGCCAGCACTTCCGCACCGCGTGGGACTGGACGGACGGCCACCTGGAGCAGGCCCGCACCCGCCTGGCCCGATGGCGTGCCGCGACCGAGCTCGTGGCCGCCGGCGGTGGTGCGGGGGACCAGGTGGCGGGCGAAGCCGGCGGGGACGCGGTGGCCCGCGACGTGGCCGCTCGCGTGGCCGACGACCTCGACACCCCCGGGGCACTGGCCGTGGTGGACCGCTGGGCCGACCACGTGCTGGACGGCTCGGAGCAGGCGCGCACCGGGGCGCTCGCCGAGGGCCCGGCGCTGCTCGTGGCGGTGGACGCCCTGCTCGGCATCGACCTGCGCTGAGGCCCGGTCGGCTCAGACCGGCGGGGTGCTCCCGCCGTCGCCCTCGCGGCGCTTGAGGTACTGCTCGAACTCCTTGGCCAGCGCGTCGCCGGAGGCCTGCGGCGAGGTGAGCTCGTCCACGGCCTCCTCGAGCGCCTCCACGTACTCAGCGACGTTCTCGTCCTGGCGCGTGAGCTCCTCCACGCCGCGGGTCCACGCGCGGGAGAGCTCCTCCAGGTCCGCGGTGTCGATGACGGTGTCGAGCACCTCCTCGAGCGCGGTGAGCAGTCCCCAGGTGGCTCGGGGCGAGGGCACGCCGCCGGCGTAGTGCGGCACGGACACCCAGAGGCTCACGGCGTCCAGGCCGGTGTCCTCGGCCTCCTGGTTGAGCACGCCCACGATGCCGGTGGGGCCCTCGTAGTCGGCGGCCTGCACGTCGAGCCGGCGCTGGAGTGCCAGGGAGCTGGTGGTGGTGCTGACCGGCAGCGGACGGGTGTGGGGCACGTCGGCCAGCAGCGCGCCGAGGGTCACGAACTCGGTGGCGCCGGCCTCGGCCACCCAGCCGAGCAGCTCCTCGGTGAACGCGCGCCACCGCATCGAGGGCTCCAGGCCCTGCACGAGCAGGACGTCGCGGTCGAGCCCGGGCGGCTGCGCGACGTGGAAGCTGGTGGTGGGCCACTCCACCTGACGGCGGCCGCCCCGGCGCACGATGCGTGGGCGGTGCACCTGGTAGTCGTAGTAGTCCTCGGGGTCGAAGGCCGCCACCTCCTCGGCGCCCCACACCTCGATGAGGTGGGCGATGGCCGCGGTGGCCGCCTCCCCGGCGTCGTTCCACCCCTCGAAGGCGGCGACCACGACCGGGTCGCGCAGCGGGGCGGGGTCCTCGTTGAGCATTGGCACAGGGTAGGTGGCCGCCGCGGCGGCCCCGGCCATGGGAGGGGCTGCCGGCGGGAGACCCGGCCCGGGGCACGCCGGGCCGCACGCGAAACCCCACCGCGCACGGGAAGCGTGCTCCCCGCACGCGCACTGTCCCGTGCCAGCAACACCTGTCCCGTGCCGCGCCACCTCTCCCGTGCCTGAACCCCGAGCCCCCGTCGCGCTGGGCCCGTGCCGCGGGTCCGCGCCGTTCCGCCCAGGTGCCCGGCGAACGGCACCGCTGCCCCCGCCCGCCTGGCGCACCGTGCCCCGGAAGGGTGTGCCCGGAAGGGTGTGCCCGGAAGGGTGTGCTATCGCGCGATAGGTCGACCGAATCGCGGGCAGGTGACTGGGAAACGGTCGACCTATCGCGCGATAGCACACCCCTCCCACGGGGGCCACCGCGACGAAGCGACCACGCAGTCGTGCCCGGGACGTCCGGGCCCACGCAGTCGGGGCCGGCGCCTCCGGGCCGGGGGCGTCGGGGCGGGGCCGGACGCGGCTGGGAGACTGGCCGGGTGACCGATCCCGCCGTGCCCATTTCGACCGTGTCCCAGCCCGACGCTCCCCAGTCCGACGCGACCGCCACCGCCCGCCCGGACCTGCCGGCCGCCGTCCTGTTCGACATGGACGGCACCCTCATCGACTCCGAGCCGCTGTGGATGGCTGCCGAGACCGCACTGGTGGAGTCCTTCGGCGGCACGTGGACCCACGAGGACGCCCTGGCCATGGTGGGCAACCCGTTGGAGGTGTCGGCCGAGATCATCCTGGAGCGCACCCCGGTGGACCTGCCGCGCGACGAGATCATCCACCGCCTGCTCGCCGAGGTGACCGCCGGCGTCCGCCAGCACATGCCCTGGCGCCCGGGGTCCCGTGAGCTGCTCGCCGAGTGCGTCGAGCGGCGCGTGCCCACCGCCCTGGTGACGATGTCGTGGACCTCCCTGGCCGAGGCGTTCACCGACGCCCTGCCGGCCGGTACCTTCGACACCGTGGTCACCGGCGACGCCGTGACGCACGGCAAGCCCCACCCAGAGCCCTACCTCACCGCCGCGGAGCGCCTCGGCGTGGACCCGGCCGCCTGCCTGGCCCTGGAGGACTCGCCCTCCGGCGTCGGCTCGGCCTCAGCGGCCGGCACGCACCTGGTGGCCATCCCGCTCATGGTCGACCTGCCCGAGACCCCCAACACGGTCACCGTCACCACCCTCGAGGGGGAGACTCTCACCTCCCTGTGGGAGCGTTTCACCCACTGAGCGAGGCGGCCCCGCTCACGGCCTCGTCGGTGGCCCGGTCCGCGGCGTCAGTGGGCAGCGGCGGGGGAGTGCCACCCCACGCCGGGCAGATGGACTGGAAGCTGCACCAGTCGCACAGCCGCGACCGGTTGGGGCGCCAGTCCCCGGTGGCCGCGGCCCGCTCGATGGCGTCGTACAGCGCCAGCAGCTTGCGCTCGGTGGCCACCAGCTCGGCCTCGGTGGGCTGGTGGCGCAGGATGGTGCCGTCCTTGAGGTACACCAGCTGCAGCAGGGCCGGAACCCGCCCGCGCAGCCGCCAGATGGCCAGCGCGTAGAACTTCATCTGGAAGAGCGCCTTGGCCTGGAACAGCTCCGAGGGGGCACGACCGGTCTTGTAGTCCACCACCCGCACCGCGCCGTCGGCCGGGGCCACGTCGAGCCGGTCGACGTACCCGCGCAGGGTCAGCTGCCCCTGCTCGCCCTCGCGCTCCACGGGCACCTCCACGTAGAGCTCGCGCTCGGCCGGCTCGAGCACGCTCGGGTCCTCGAGCGTGAACCACCGCCGCACCAACGCCTCGGCCTCGGCCATCCACGTGGCCATCTCCTCCGGCGTCGCCTCGGCCCCCTCGCCGACCACCTCCACGGCCTCGGGGCGCTCGGCCACCACCCGCTTCCAGGCGGCCTCCATGAGCCCCACCGCGTCGTCCGGGCGGCGCCGGTGGGCGGGCAGGTCGAACACGTCCTCGAGCACCGCGTGCACGAAGGTGCCCCGGACCGCCGCGGCCGAAGGCGGCTCGGGCAGCCGGTCCACCACCCGGAACCGGTAGAGCAGCGGGCACTGCATGAAGTCGCCGGCGCGGCTGGGGGAGAGGGCTGCGGTCACCATGGGCGCCACGATAGGTGCCGCCACCGACATCCCCTCCGCCAGCGACCCACCCGCCCGGACGACCGGCCGCCCCGCCCGTAGGCTGGGCGCCCGCAGCCGGCCCGATGGTGGCCGCCCCCACGACCCGTAGGAGTCCCCATGGCCCAGCCCTCCGGATGGCGCATCGGCAGCGTGCGCGGCGTGCCGGTGTACCTGGGGACCACCTGGCCGCTGCTCGTGGTCCTGGTGGTGGTGCTCAACGGCAGCCAGCTCACCGACGCCCTCGGCCCGGTGACCGCCTACGGCCTGGGCCTGGCCTACGCCGCGATGCTGGTCTTCAGCGTCTTCGTCCACGAGGTGGGCCACGTGCTGGCCGCCCAGTGGCGCGGCTACACGGTCACCCGCGTGCAGCTCGACCTCATCGGCGGGCACACCGCGCACCAGTCCGACAACACCTCCCCGGGCAGCAACGCGATCGTCGCCGTGGCCGGCCCGCTGGCCAACCTGGTGCTCGCGGCGCTCGCGGCCGCGGCCCTGTTCGTGGTGCCCGACGGCGTGCCCCACATGGTGGTGGCCAGCGCCCTGTGGGTGAACGGCCTGGTGGGCCTCTTCAACCTGCTGCCGGGCATGCCGCTGGACGGCGGGCACGTGGTGGACTCCCTCGTCTGGAAGGCCACCGGCAGCCGCCCGACGGGCCTGGTGGCCGCCGGCTGGACCGGGCGCCTCATCGCGTTGGTGGTCATCGCCTTCGTGGCGCTCATGGTGGTCCAGGGCCGCAGCCTCGTGACCGTCATGTGGGGCGGCCTCATCGCGTGGGTGCTGTGGGCCGGGGCCACGCGCTCCATCCAGGCCGGGGCGGCCCGCCAGGAGCTGGGCCGCCACTCCACCGGGTCGGTCATGCGGCCCGCGGTGGGGCTGCCGCAGGACGCGCCGGTCTCGGCGCTGCTGGGAGTGCGCGGCTTCCCGGTGCCGGTGGGCGTCGTCACCACCGATGCCGAGCACCGCGCCGTGGGGCTGGTGGACCCCTCCGCCCTGGCCCAGGTGCCCGCCGAGCTGCGTGACTCCACGCCCCTGTCCGCCGTGGCCCGCACCGTGCCCGGCGACTGGACGGTGGACGCCGCCCCGCAGGAGGACATCACCCGCCTGCTCGAGGCGGTGACCTCCCGCCGCCTGCAGGTGGCCGCCATCCGCGAGCCCGGCTCGCTCGACCCCGACGGCCGGCCCACTCCGCCGCGCATCGTGGGGCTGGCCGACCACGCCTCCATGGAGGCCGGCATGCGCGCCAACGCCCGCGGCTGACGGGAGCCCGGCCCCCGGGGAGCACCTAGAATCGGCGCCCATGACCTCCCCCCAGCCGTCCCCCG
>NZ_KV824403.1:0-2429 GCF_001816045.1 Kytococcus sp. HMSC28H12 | reverse complement strand
CCGGCAGGGCGCCGAGGCCGCACGCGCCGAGCAGCGTTCCGAGCTCGCCGCGCGCCGCACCCGCATCGCCGAGCTCACCGACCGCGTCCGCGAGCTCACCGACGCCGTGCACCGCGACGAGGTGGCCCGTGCCGAGATGCGCCTGCGTGTGGAGTCCCTGGTGCAGCGCGCCGCCGACGAGCTGGGCATGGAGCCGGGGCCGCTGGTGTCCGAGTACGGCCCCGAGGTGCCCGTGCCGGTGCTCGACGACGACGGCGAGCAGTCCGTGGACGAGGACGGCGACCCCGCCACCGTGCCCTTCGTGCGCGACGAGCAGGCCAAGCGCCTGCGCCGCGCCGAGCGCGACCTCAAGGCCCTCGGCGCCGTGAACCCCTTGGCGCTGGAGGAGTACGCGGCCATGGAGGAGCGCCACCAGTTCCTCGCCGGCCAGCTCGACGACCTCGTGAGCTCCAAGGAGGCGCTGCTCGACCTCGTGGCCGAGGTGGACGAGCGTGTCCGCACCGCCTTCGAGGAGGCCTACGCGGACGTGGCCCGCGAGTTCGAGGGCGTGTTCTCCCGCCTGTTCCCCGGCGGCGAGGGGCGCCTGGAGCTCACCGACCCCGAGGACATGCTCACCACCGGCATCGAGGTGCACGCCCGGCCGCCGGGCAAGAAGGTCAAGCGGCTCTCGCTGCTCTCCGGCGGCGAGCGCTCACTGACGGCCGTGGCACTGCTGGTGAGCATCTTCAAGGCCCGCCCCTCGCCCTTCTACATCATGGACGAGGTGGAGGCCGCCCTGGACGACACCAACCTGGGCCGCCTCATCCAGCTCTTCGAGGAGCTGCGCGACTCCAGCCAGCTCATCGTCATCACCCACCAGAAGCGCACCATGGAGGTCGCCGACGCCCTCTACGGCGTCTCGATGAAGGGCGACGGCATCAGCCAGGTGGTGAGCCAACGGCTCAAGGACGTGGACCTGCCGCGCGCCTGAGCGGTGCGTGCCAGACTGCGGCCGTGCCTTTCTTCCTCGACGAACTCTACGAACAGCTCATCGCCGGCGGCCTGACCGTCGGCCTCCTGGGTGGCGGCACCTGGGCGTGGCTGCGCGCCAAGGCGGGCGGCGCCACGCAGGCCCCGCCGGAGCAGGAGCCGCGCACCACCACGCGCCCGCCGATCGAGCACACGCCCGCCAAGAGGTCCACCTACGGCGAGCGCGCCAAGGGTGCCGTCATCGACACCAACCGGCGCACCGACCCGGTGACCACGGCCGGCCCGGGCACCGACGCGCCGGCCGCGGGCGAGGGGGCCACCCACCTGCGGGAGCGCTCCACCATCCCGCCGGAGCGCATGGGCGGCACGGATGCGGAGGTCCTCGAGCCGGAGGTCGACGGCACCACCGGCACCCCCGCGGACTACGCGCGCGAGCCGGGTGTGGAGGTGCCCGACGAGGCCCAGGGGCGCCTGCACCGCCTGCGCTCGCGCCTCTCGCGCTCCAACAACGCCGTGGGGCAGGCGCTGCTCAAGCTGCTCTCCTCCGGCGACCTCGACGAGGAGGCCTGGGAGGAGGTCGAGGACACCCTGCTCGCGGTGGACCTCGGCGTGGAGGCCACCACCGAGCTCGTGGACAACCTGCGCACCCGGGTGCGGGTGGAGAACACCACCGACCCCGACGTGGTGCGCGGCTGGCTGCGGGAGGAGTTGGTGCGCCTGGTGGACCCGACCATGGACCGCGGCATCGCCGCCACGCGTCAGGGCGACCGCCCGTCGGTGGTGCTCGTGGTGGGCGTGAACGGCACCGGCAAGACGACCACCGTGGGCAAGCTGGCCCGCGTGCTCGTGGCCGAGGAGAAGGACGTCGTGCTCGGCGCCGCGGACACCTTCCGCGCTGCGGCCGCCGACCAGCTGCAGACCTGGGGTGAACGCGTCGGGGTGCGCACCGTGCGCAGCGAGAAGGAGGGGGCCGACCCGGCATCGGTGGCCTTCGACGCCGTTGCCCAGGGCGTGGACTCCGAGGCGGACGTGGTGCTGCTGGACACCGCCGGGCGCCTGCACAACAAGGCCGGGCTCATGGACGAGCTGGCCAAGGTCAAGCGCGTGGTGGAGAAGCGCAGCCGCATCGACGAGGTGCTGCTGGTGCTGGACGCCACCACCGGCCAGAATGGCATGAAGCAGGCCGAGGTGTTCGCCCAGGCGGTGGACGTCACCGGCATCGTGCTCACCAAGATGGACGGCACCGCGCGCGGCGGCATCGTCGTGGCCGTGCAGCGGGCCCTCGGGGTGCCGGTCAAGCTCGTGGGCCTGGGCGAGGGGCCGGACGACCTCGCGCCCTTCGTGGCCGAGGACTTCGTGGACGCCCTGCTGGACTGACGGTACGGGCACCGCGCACCGCACGAAATCAGCACCGGTGCTGAGTTCGGCCTGACAGGTCACCGAGAACCGCACCGGTGCCG
>NZ_KV824402.1:0-5438 GCF_001816045.1 Kytococcus sp. HMSC28H12 | reverse complement strand
CCGGGGACGCCCGCGCCACCGTGGTGGCCGTGGACCTCGCCACCTTCGAGGAGGTCCTGCGCGACTCCATGACCGTGCCGGCGGTGCTGGTCCTGTGGAGCCCGCAGCAGCCCGGTGCGCTGGAGTACGTGCAGATGATGGAGCGCGTCGCGGTCTCCATGGAGGGTGCCTTCCGCCTGGCCACCGCCGACGTGGGTGCCCAGCCGGAGATGCTCCAGGCCTTCCAGATGCCGGAGCTGCCCGAGCCGTTCACCATCGCCATCCTCGGTGGGCAGCCGATGCCGCTGTACCCCGGTGCCCAGCCGGAGGACGAGGTGCGCGCGGTGATGCAGAACCTGCTGACCGCCGCTGCGGAGAACGGTGTGACGGGCCGCGCGATGCCGGGGGTCTCCGGCTCGGTGTCCGAGGGTGTGCAGGCCGGCGCGGGTGCCGAGGCGGCCCAGGAACCCGCGGAGCCCCTCTCGCCGCACCTGGAGGAGGCCTACGCCGCCATCGACGCCGGTGACTTCGATCGCGCCGTGGCGGCCTTCGACGCACGCCTGGCCGAGGAGCCGGGTGACGAGGAGGCGCGTCTGGGGCGTCAGCAGGTGGTGCTGCTGGCCCGGGCCGGGTCGCTGGACGCCACCGCCGTGCGCGAGGCCGCGGCCGCGAACCCCACCGACGTGCAGGCGCAGCTGCAGGCCGCGGACCTGGACATGCTCGGGGGCCACGTGGAGGACGCGTTCGAGCGCCTCATCGACACCGTCAAGGTGACGGCCGACGACGACCGCACCGCGGCCCGCGAGCGGCTGCTGGAGCTCTTCGAGATGGTCGGCTCGGCCGACCCGCGCGTGCGGACCGCGCGCAGCAAGCTCATGAGCGCGCTGTTCTGAGGGGGCGTGGGGCCCAGTGGGTCCTGTGCCGGCCGAGGGCCGTCGACTGCTGCGGTGGTCGGCGGCCCTCGGGTTCTCCCGGGCAGGGGTCACGCCGGGAGCAGTACAGATGTTGCACGTGAAATCGGGTGTGTGTATGATGGAGGCGTCGGCAGGGGAGCCGGCGCCGGACGTGGGCAGGACGACCGTCTCAGGGGGTGATGACGTGGCCACGGCTGTGGGGGAGGGGCCGCTGGGGGTGGTTCCCGGCATCGGCCGCGCAGGGCAGGCGGCAGCCGTCGCCCGGCGGGCAGCGGGCCTCGTGGGGGACCTGGAAGGCCTGCGCACCGGGTTGTGGGCGCTGGGGTCCGACGACCTCGCCGAGGTGGTGGGGGTGCTCGGGAGGCTGGTGCAGGCCGCGGAGGCGGCAATGGCGGGAGTGACCGCCGAGGCCGTGGACAGGGGAGTGGTCCGGTCCTCGCGTGCGGCCGGCACCACGGCGTGGGTGCGCCAGAACGCGGGGGTCACGGAGCCCGGGAGGGCACACGCCGTGGCCTCGGTGGCCGAGGCGACCCTGGAGCGGGGCACCGAGTCGTTGGCCGCGGCGGTCTGGGGTGGGGGAGTGAGCGTGGGGCACGCGCACACCATCCTCAGGGAGTCACGCAAGGTGCTGCCGGTGCTGCCCGGGGCTGACCGCAGCGAGGTGCTCGGGTACTACCTGCAGCGGGCCGGTGTGCTGGACGAGCCGGGGCGCGCGGGAACCACCCGGGAGGCGCTGCTGCAGCTCACCAGGGAGGTCGTGGCCCGGTTCGGGCAGGACGCCCTGGACCACGAGGACGAGCGGGCCAAGGAGTGCTCGTCGCTCACCGAACGGAGACTGCCCACGGGGTTGGTCCGGTTCCAGGTCGACCTCAACCAGCCCGATGCCGCCCGCTTCCGCCGGGCGGTGGACGGGCTCGCGGGGCCGCGGTCCCGTGTCACCGAGGACGGTCAGCGCGTGCGTGATCCGCGGTCGGCCGCGCGACGGCGGGCCGACGCATTGCTGGAGATCGTGGAGCGGGCCCAGGCGGCGGACACCTCCGCCACGGCCGGCGGGTGCGGGCTCGCCGGGTCCACCACCCTCATCGTGACGATGGACCACCGCACCCTGCAGGAGGGACTGGCACAACTCGCGCCCAGGCGGCGGGGATGGGGGCGCGGCCTGCCGGGGCCGGTGGCCGACGCGGGCCGTACGGCCTTCGGCACGACCACCCGTGGCGAGGTGCTCACCCCTGCCGAGCTGCGGCAGATGGCCTGCGACGCCGACCTCGTGCCGGCGGTGCTGGGCACGGATTCCGCGCCGCTCGAGCTCGGAAGGTCCGAGCGCTTCGCCAGCGGGGCGCAGCGGGCGCACGCCGCACTCCGGGACGGCGGGTGCACCTTCCCCGGCTGCGACCGACCGCCGGAGTGGTGCCACGCCCACCACGTCGTGCACTGGGCCGACGGGGGGCCGACGGACGCGGACAACCTGGCACTGCTCTGCGAGAGGCACCACACGGTGGTGCACCGCGACGGCCTCACCGCCTCGCTCGAGGACGGGCGCTGGGTGTGGCCCGACGAGCGGGCCGGTCCCTGAGTCCGGAGAGGAGGCAGGGGTGGCCGGTCGGGCAGAGGAGTGGCTGGTCAGGCAGTGGAGCCTGGCCAGGTAGAGCGGCGGCTGGTCAGGTCGTGGGGCGGCCGGTCAGCCGGCCGTGCCCTCAGCGGGCCTGCTCGTCCCCACCTGCCTGCCCGTCCAGTGCCTCCCCGTCCGGGCCCTGTGGGTCGTCGGTCACCGGGACGAACCACACCGCACCCAGCGGCGGCACGCGCACCGCGGCCGAGGCGGGCAGCCCGTCGGCGGGCACCTCCTCGGCCACCACCTCGCCCGGGTTGCCCACACCGGAGCCGCCGTAGCGGGTGGCGTCGGTGCTGAGCACCTCGCGCCACCGGCCGGCGTGCGGCAGGCCGACGCGGAGGTCCTCGTGGGGTCCGTCGGAGAAGTTCACGACCACGGCCAGCGTGCCGCCCGGGGCCGCCGGGTCGTGGCCGGTGCGCAGGAAGCTGATGACCTGGCCCGCGGCGTTCTCGGAGTCGATCCAGCGGAAGCCGGCCGGGTCGTGGTCGAGCTGCCACAGGGCCGGCAGCTCGGCGTACCGGGCGTTGAGGTCCTGCACGGTGGCGCGGACGCCGGCGCGCAGCGGGTCGCCGTCGATGTCGAAGTCCAGCGACGCGCCCTCGGCCCACTCGCGCGGCACGCCCAGCTCGGAGCCCATGAACAGCAGCTTCTTGCCCGGGTGCGCCCACATGAACGCCAGGTAGGCCCGCACGCCGGCGTACTTCTGCCAGGTGTCGCCGGGCATCTTGGTCACCAGCGAGCCCTTGCCGTGCACCACCTCGTCGTGGCTGAGGGGCAGCACGTACCGCTCGGAGTACGCGTACGCCATCGAGAAGGTGAGGTCCTGGTGGTGGAGACGCCGGACCTCGGGGTCCCGGGCCACGTACTCCAGCGAGTCGTGCATCCAGCCGGTGTTCCACTTCAGCGAGAAGCCCAGCCCGCCCTCGTAGGTGGGGGTGGTGACCCCCGGCCAGGCGGTGGACTCCTCGGCCACGGTGACGATGCCGGGGTGCAGCCGGTGGGCGGTGACGTTCACGTCCTGCAGCAGCTGCACGGCCTCGAGGTTCTCCCGGCCGCCGTACTGGTTGGGGGCCCACTCGCCGTCGGCGCGCGAGTGGTCCAGGTACAGCATCGAGGCCACCCCGTCCACGCGGATGCCGTCCACGTGGAACTCCTCCAGCCAGTACAGGACGTTGGCCACCAGGAAGTTGCGCACCTCGTTGCGGCCGTAGTCGAACACGTGGGTGCCCCAGTCGGGGTGGTCGCCGCGGCGGGGGTCGGGGTGCTCGTAGAGCGGCTGCCCGTCGAAGCGGGCCAGGGCCCACTCGTCCTTGGGGAAGTGGCCCGGCACCCAGTCCACGATGACGCCGATGCCGGCCGCGTGCAGCGCGTCCACGAGGTGGCGGAACTCGTCCGGCGTGCCGAAGCGCGCGGTGGGGGCGTAGTAGCCGGTCACCTGGTAGCCCCAGCTGGGCGCGTAGGGGTGCTCGGCCACGGGCAGCAGCTCCACGTGCGTGAAGCCGCACTCGCGCACGTGCTCCACCAGCTGCTCGGCCAGCTCGCGGTAGCCCAGGCCACGGCGCCACGAGCCGAGGTGCACCTCGTAGACCGACATCGGCCGGGCCAGGGGGTCCTGGGTGCCGCGCTGCGCCATCCACGCCTCGTCGGTCCAGCCGAAGTCCCGGGCGCTCGAGTCGTCCACCACCGATGCGGTGCCCGGCGGCACCTCGGCGCGGCGGGCCATCGGGTCGGCCTTGGTCACGGTGGTGCCCTCGGCGGTGGTGACCTGGAACATGTACCGCTCCCCGGCGCCGACGCCGGGCACGAACAGCTCCCACACACCGCTGTCGCCCAGGCGGCGCAGCGGGTGGGCGGTGCCGTCCCACTGGTTGAAGTCGCCCACCACGCGGACACCGCGGGCGTGGGGCGCCCACACGCTGAAGCCGACGCCCCGGGTGGTGCCCATCGGGCCCTCGACGCGGCGCAGGTGGGCGCCCAGCACGGTCCAGAGCCGCTCGTGGCGCCCCTCGCGCACCAGGTGCAGGTCCATCTCGTCGATGCCGGGCGGCTGGCGGTACCCGTCGTCCTGCAGCCGCGGCTCGGCGGCCTGCCCGCGGGTGCTCGCGGCCGGGCCAGGCAGGGGCCGTACCACCTCGAGGCGGTAGTCGGTGGGGGCGACCCCGGGCAGGTGCGCCCCGAAGATCCCCTCGGCCTGGTGGGTGAGCTCGTGGCGCGACTCGTCGGGCAGCACGGCCACCACGCGGCGGGCGCGGGGGCGCAGGGCACGGATGACCACGCCGTCGGCCACGGCGTGCAGGCCGAGCACCGCGTGCGGGTCGCTGCTGCGGCCCTGCACGATGCGCAACGCCTCCTCGCGACTCACCGTGGCGGGGTCGTCCTGGCCGGCGGCAGGGGAGGTGTCGCCGCCTGCGGGAGAGGCGTCACGGGGGCCGGTGGCCCCGGAGCCGAACGTGAAGCGCGTCGCACCGGCCCGGCGCGACCGGGTGGGGCCGGGCTCGTCCGCCCCGTCGGAGCGGGTGCGGACGTCGTCGGACTCCGGGCCGCTCACCCGGGAGCCGGGGGTGCCGTCCCCGTCGGGGGAGAGGGCGTCGTCCCCGCCGGTCGACCAGCCCTCGCGAGCGTCGGCGGGCCCTGCGCCCGCCGCGCCACCGGTGGTCCCACCGGCGACCGTCGTCCGCTGCGTGACGGCCGGGCTGAGGGTGATGCCCAGCATCCGCTCCAGGGCACGCACCGGGATGGCCGCCCAGTCGGGGCGGGTGCGGCGCTCGTGCACGGCCTCGTAGAAGGCCTTGTCCACCTCGAGTGCCTCCAGCAGGGCGCGGGGCTCGGCCGCCCGGGCACCGGCCACGGAGGTGTACCCCTCCAGGAAGGCCTCGCGCACGCCCTGGGCCCAGGCGTCCAGCTCGGCGCGGCCCGCGGCGTCGAGCGGCGTG
>NZ_KV824401.1:0-1170 GCF_001816045.1 Kytococcus sp. HMSC28H12 | reverse complement strand
CCTCGATGCGGGCGTGGGCCTCCCGCGCCCGGCCTGCCGCCCGGGCACGCCAGAGCAGCACCGCCCCCACGGCGAGCACCAGCAGGGCCACCAGGGTGCCTGCGCCGACCGCCCGCACCAGGGCCGTCGGGTCCAGATCTCGAGCGGTCACGCCCGGACCACCTCCTCGTAGACGTGCATGACCTCGCGTCCCACCACCTGCCAGTCGAAGCGGGCGGCCCGTTCCACCGAGGCCCGGCGCATCCGTGCGCGCAGGCCGGGGTCGAGCACCACCTCCTCGAGGACCCGGGCCAGGTCGTCGGCGTCACCGGCGCGGAAGTGCAGGCCCGCCCCGTCGAGCACCGATCGGTAGGCCGGCAGGTCGCTGGCCACCACCGGCGCCCCGGCGGCCATGGCCTCCACGAGCGTCACACCGAAGTTCTCCCCCTGCACCTG
The DNA here is from genome assembly GCF_001816045.1 of Kytococcus sp. HMSC28H12. Lineage (NCBI taxonomy): Bacteria > Bacillati > Actinomycetota > Actinomycetes > Micrococcales > Kytococcaceae > Kytococcus > Kytococcus sp. HMSC28H12. Next base: position 735 of record NZ_KV824401.1, on the reverse strand, counting down.
GGGCGCCACCATGAGCGACACGCTCCGCATCAGGGACGCCTTGTCGGCCTCGCTGAGCTCCCCCAGCCACACCAGCGAGGTGCGCAGGTGGGGGAACTCCTGGTCCACCACCCGGCGGGCGGCGGGCTGCCCGGGACCGGCCACGAAGACGCGCGCCCCCGGGGTGCGCTGCACGATCCCCGGGAGGGCCTCCAGCAGGGTCCGCAGGCCCTTGCGGTGCTCGCTGGACCGACCGATGAACGCGATGGTGGGGCGCCCCGGCCCCTCGGACCACGGCGCCCGGGGTGGCGGGTCGGTGAAGCGGGAGACGCGTACCCCGGTGGGGATGACGCGGGGCTCCACCCCGAGGCACTCGCGCACGGACCGCCGGGTGGGGCGCGAGACGGCGATGGAAGCCGCCACCGGGCGCAGCACCTGCTGGGTCAGCGGCAGCACCTGGCGCAGGGAGTGCCCCGGCTTGAAGGCGCTGTGGTGGGTGGCCACCATCGGCAGGCGGTCGCGCACCACGTCGGCCGCGGTCAGGGAGAGGCTCGGCGCCATGGGCTCGTGGAGGTGCACCAGGTCCGGGGCCACGTCCCGCACCCAGTCACCCACCGCGCGGCGTGCACCGCGGCCGGTGGTCACGTGCGAGGCCGACCAGGCGTAGGGCACGGCCAGCGCCCCGGGCACCACGGTCAGGCCCACCGAGGGCGGGAGGCCCCAGGTGCCGGCCGCGAGCGGGGACAGCGGGGCGTC
>NZ_KV824400.1:0-1376 GCF_001816045.1 Kytococcus sp. HMSC28H12 | reverse complement strand
CAGGAGGGCCCGCCCCGTGGAGCGGGCCCTCCTGCGTGCCCGGGGCGGTGCGGGGGTCACTCGCCGGCGAAGACGGGCCTCTCCTTGGCCAGGAAGGCCTCCACCGCGGCCCGGTGGTCGCGGCTGCTGCCGGTGCGGCGCATCTGCTCGGCCTCGAAGGCCAGCGCGCCGGGCAGGTCCGTGCCCTGGGCGGTGCGCAGCGAGGCCTTGATGGCGGCGTAGGCCACGGTCGGCCCCTGGGCCAGGCGCCCCGCCAGCTCGGCCACGGTGGCGTCCAACTCCGCCGCCGGCACCACGGTGCCCACGAGCCCCATCGCGAGGGCCTCCTGGGCGGACACACGGCCCCCCATGAGGAGCAGCTCGGCGGCCCGCTGCGGCCCCACCAGGCGGGGCAGGTGCCAGCTGGTGCCGGAGTCGCAGGAGAGCCCGATGCCGGCGAAGGCGAAGGTGACCTGGGCCTCGGCGGCCATCACGCGCACGTCGCAGGCCATGGCGAACGCCGCGCCGGCCCCGGCGCACGCCCCGTTGATGCGGGCGACGACGGGCTTGGGCATCTCGGCCAGCGCGGTGACGATGGGGTTGTAGTGCTGCGGCACCGTGTCCCAGGCGGTGCCGTCCTCGAGCAGCCCGATGTGCTCCTTGAGGTCCTGCCCCACGCAGAAGGCGCGGTCACCGGCGCCGGTGAGCACCACGACGCGCGCGGCGGGGTCCTCGGCCACCTCGCGCAGGGTGGAGAGCAGGGCCTCCTTGGTGGCCACGTCGAGGGCGTTCATCGCCTCGGGGCGGTTGAGGGTCACGGTGGCCACGCCGTCGGTGAGGTCGAGCAGGACGGGGCGGGGGTTGTCGTTCACGGTGTGCTCCTGTCGGGTCGGCTGCCCGTAGCCTGCCACCCGGCCGGCACCCGTGGGGAGGTGGTGCGAGTGTTGCGATGCGGTGACGATCCGCCCGTCGGGCCCCCTCTCGCGCCGAGCAGTGCCGCCGATGGGCGATAATGGTCGCTGCGACCAGCGGACCTGCACGAGCAGGCCCACCCTGTGCCGGGCCCGGTCCGCGCGTCCGGCACGACGACGAAAGGTAGAGGCATGGCTGCCATGAAGCCCCGCACCGGTGACGGCCCCCTGGAGATGACCAAGGAGGGCCGCGGCATCGTCCTGCGCATGCCCCTGGAGGGCGGTGGCCGTCTCGTGGTCGAGATGACGCCCGACGAGGCCAAGGAGCTGGGCGCGGTCATCAATGACTGCGTCGGCGCCTGACCTGCGCGCCCCCCACCCGGTGGGCCCTCTCCCGATGCGGGGGAGGGCCCACCGGCGTCTGCGGCCGCATAGTGTGGCCCCATGAACCGTGAGCAGGTCGCGCTGGCCGCGTACGCCGCCCGC
>NZ_KV824399.1:0-3965 GCF_001816045.1 Kytococcus sp. HMSC28H12 | reverse complement strand
CCGGGATCCTGAGGATCCCGGGCCTTCCCGATGGGGTGAGCGACGGGACTTGAACCCGCGACCACCGCGACCACAACGCGGTGCTCTACCAGCTGAGCTACGCCCACCATCGCGTGATTCCGGCACCGCAGCGCCGGACAGCGGGGAACATCCTAACCCCTGTTGGGCAGTGCTCGTGCACCGAGGCCCCGTGGCGTCCTCCACGGCGCACCGGGCCGGGGTTCACGAGCCGAGGGCGTGGCGCGCGGCCACCTCCCGGGCCTCGTCGGTGGAGGGCCCGGGGGCGGCCACGAAGACGGCCTCCCGGTAGTAGGCCAGCTCGGCGATCGACTCGCGGATGTCGGCCAGGGCGCGGTGGCCGCCGGCCTTCTCCGGGGCGTTGAACCAGGCCCGCGGGTACCACCGGCGCGAGAGCTCCTTGATCGACGACACGTCGATGAGGCGGTAGTGCAGGAAGGCGTCCAGCTCGGGCATCTCGGCGGCGATGAAGCGGCGGTCGGTGGCGATGGAGTTGCCGGCCAGCGGGGCCTTGCCCGCCTCGGGCACCCAGGTGCGCACGTACTCCATGACCAGCCGCTCGGCCTCGGCGGCGGAGACACCGTGCTCGATCTCCTCCAGCAGGCCGCTGTCGGTGTGCATCCTGCGCACCACGGGGTTGAGCTCCTCGAGCACGCCGAGGTCCTCGGGGCGGATGACCACCTGCACGCCCTCCCCGAGCACGTTGAGCTCGAAGTCGGTGACCAGGGCGGCGATCTCCACCAGCACGTCGTGGCGCTCCAGGCCCGTCATCTCGCAGTCCACCCACACGATGCGGTCGGTGAGGGAACGGGGGTTGCCCGACGGGTTGGGGCGCTCGGCGGCGCCGGCCGCGGGGCCGGTGGGGGCGGGGGAGGTCGCGTCAGTGGTCACCCGTCCAGCGTAGCGAGGGGCTCCCGGCGGGCCGCCTAGCCTGTGCCCATGCCGTACACGCCGTACACCCAGCCCCCTGCCCGTGACTGGCCCGCCACCATCGCGCTGGGGAGTGTGCTGGTGGTGCTCTTCGGCATCGGGGCGCTGGTCATGGCGCTCACCCTCGGTCTGCAGTTCGGCGAGGTGGCGCTGCCGCTCATGGTGCTGCTGGCCGCCGTGCCGCTGTGCATCGTGGTGCCGGTGTTCCTGTGGCTGGACTCCTTCGAGCGCGAGCCCACGTGGCTGCTCCTGCTGGCCCTCGGGTGGGGGGCCGTGGTGGCCACCGGGTTCGCCCTGGTGGTCAACGAGATCGGCTACGCGGTGGCCTCGCTGCTGGCCCTGTCGGCCGACGCGGTGACGGCCGTGGTGGTGGCGCCGCTGGCCGAGGAGTCGCTCAAGGGCCTGTTCCTGCTGGGTCTGCTGTGGTTCCGGCCGCGGGCCATCGACGGCGTGCTCGACGGCATCGTCTATGCCGGGGTGGTCGCAGCCGGCTTCGCGTTCATGGAGAACATCGTCTACTTCGCCACCGCGGTGGCCGAGGAGGGCACGGCCGGGCTCACGGCCACCTTCGTGGTGCGTGGTCTGGTGAGCCCCTTCGCGCACCCGCTCTTGACCGCTTGCACCGGCGCGGCCGTGGGGCGCGCCGTGCTCTCCCGGGAGGAGGGCTGGCGTATCGCGTGGCCGGTCTTCGGCTGGTGCGCGGCGGTGCTGCTGCACGGCATCTGGAACCTCGCCATCGTCTTCCCGGCGGGGTGGGTCCTCGTCTACCTGTTCTTCGAGGTGCCGGTGTTCGTGGCCTTCCTCGTCTTCGTCCTCTGGCTGCGCCGCCGCGAGCTGCGCACCATCGCCACCCACCTGCAGCCCTACGTGGACCACCGGCAGGTGACCTCCTTCGAGGCCCGGATGGTGGGCGACCCGTCCGAGCGGGGGCGGGCGGTGGCCTGGGCCGGGGAGCGCGCCGGCGGCCAGGGCCGGCGGGCGATGAAGGACTTCCAGCGCACCGCCACCCGGCTGGCCCACGTCCGCGCACGCCTGGACCGGGCGCACCACCGCAGCGGTCCGCTGGGCACGCGGCCGACGCGCACCTGGGAGGCCCGGGAGCTCCACGAGCAGCGGGTGCTGTTGGAGCGGCTCGCCGAGCAGCGGCGGCGCTTCGCCGGGGCCTGAGGGGCGCCGGCGGCACGGCCTAGACTGACCGCCCGCACCGGCCGGGGACCCGCCTCGGGTGGGCCGGTGCGAGCCCCCGTAGCTCAATGGACAGAGCACCGGCCTTCTAATCCGATGGTTGCGCGTTCGAATCGCGCCGGGGGCGCCCGAGGGGGCCGCCGCGCCTAGTCTGTCCACCGTGACTGAGCGTGTGGACCCAGAACTGCTCGATGCCGTGACCGACCTGCGCGCGGCGGTGGCCGACGCCCGGTTCCCCGTGGAGGCACCGGGTGCGGTGGCGGCCCGCGACCAGCGGGGACAGCTGTTGCGCCAGCTGGACGACTACGCCCTGCCGCGCCTGCAGGCGCTGGACGCCCCGCTGCTGTGCGTGGTCGGCGGGTCCACCGGCGCCGGCAAGTCCACCCTGGTGAACTCCCTGCTGGGCGACACGGTGACCCGCAGCGGCGTGCTGCGTCCCACCACCCGGGCCTCCGTGCTCATCCACCACCCGAGTGACGCCGGCTGGTTCACCACCGACCGCGTGCTCCCGGAGCTGGCGCGCACCACCGGGGGCGAGGGCGGCGACGGGGACGCCGGTGCCGTGCGCCTTGTGGAGTCGCGCACGCTGCGCCCCGGCCTGGCGCTGCTGGACGCTCCCGATATCGACTCCGTGGTGCAGGCCAACCGCGACCTCGCCCGCCAGCTGCTGGGCGCGGCGGACCTGTGGGTCTTCGTCACCACCGCCGCGCGCTACGCCGACGCCGTGCCCTGGCAGATGCTGCTGCAGGCCGCTGAGCGCGGCACTTCGGTGGCCCTGGTGCTGGACCGTGTGCCCGAGGGGGTCATGGAGGAGGTGCGCACCGACTTCTCGGCGATGCTGCGCGAGCAGGGCCTGGGCGACGCGCCGGTGTTCTCCGTGCCCGAGGCGCACCTGACCGCCGAGGGGCTGCTGCCGGCCGAGGAGGTGCTGCCGCTGCGCTCCTGGCTCAACTCCCTGGCCGACGACGCCGACGCCCGCCAGGTGGTCATCCGACGCACCCTGGCCGGCACCCTGGCCTCGCTGCACCGGCGCACCCTGCAGGTGGCCGAGGGTGTGGACGAGCAGGTGGCCGTGGTCGAGGGACTGCGCGAGGACGCCCGTCGCGGCCACGAGGATGCCCGGGACCGGGTCTCCGAGGCGATGGACGACGGCACCCTGCTGCGCGGTGAGGTGCTGGCCCGGTGGCAGGAGCTCGTGGGCACCGGTGAGGTGTTCAAGCAGCTCGATGCCGGGGTGGGCCGCCTGCGCGACCGCATCACCGCCTTCGTCACCGGGCGTCCCCGTCCGGCGACCACCGACGACCTCGGGGAGGCCCTGGGGGACGGGGCGGCCCAGTTGCTGGAGTCCCAGCTGGAGGCCGCCGCGGCGGTCACCGCCCGGGCCTGGCGCGGCGACCCCGCCGGTGCGGCCCTGCTGGAGCGCCACCCGGAGCTCGCCCGTCCCGGCGCCGGGGCCCGGGAGCGCAGCCAGCAGCTGGTGCACGACTGGCAGGGTGACCTGCTGGAGCTCGTGCGCCGACAGGCCGGCAGCAAGCGCGCCACCGCCCGCTACCTGGCCTTCGGCATCAACGGCATCGGGGTGCTGCTCATGGTGCTGGTGTTCGCGTCCACCGGTGGTGCCCTGCTGGGCAGCGAGGTGGCCATCGTCGGCGGGTCGGCGGTGGTGGCCCAGCGCGTGCTCGAGGCGATCTTCGGCGACCAGGCGGTGCGTTCGCTGGCGGCGACCGCCCGGCGCAACCTGGAGGAGCGCGTGACCGCCCTCATGGCCGACGAGCGGGCGCGCTACGACGCCGTGCTGGACGAGGTGGGGGCCACCCCCGAGGTGGCCGCCC
>NZ_KV824398.1:0-2739 GCF_001816045.1 Kytococcus sp. HMSC28H12 | reverse complement strand
ACCCCGTCCGCCCCCAGCCGCCGGGCCTGCCACCCACGACCCACCGGGGCGGTCCGCGCGGTCAACCGGCTCGACGGCCTGGATCACTAGGCTGCCGCCCATGCCGGTCCCGGACTTCATCGTCGAACTACGCCGCCACATCGGGCACGCGCCCCTGTGGTTGAGCGGCATCACGGCCGTGGTGCTTCGACCCGCCCCGGGGCTGCCGGCCGCGCCCGGGAACCGGGAGCTGCTCATGGTGCAGCGTGCGGACAACGGTCGGTGGACACCGGTCACCGGCATCGTCGACCCGGGCGAGCACCCCGCGGCCGCCGCCGAGCGGGAGGTGCTCGAGGAGGCCCGGGTCACGTGCCGGGTGGACCGCCTCGCCTGGGTGTCGGTGACCGTCCCGGTCGAGCACGTCAACGGCGACCGCGCCCAGTACCTCGACCACTGCTTCGCCTGCACCTGGCTCTCCGGCGACCCCGCGGTGGGCGACGACGAGTCTCTGGCCACCGGCTGGTTCCCGCTCACGGACCTCCCTCCGCTGCAGCCCGTCTTCCGCGCGCGCCTGGCCGCCGTGCTCGCCGACGACCCGGTCACCCGCCTCGACCCTGCACCCCCGGAGCTCCCGTCCTACGTCCGTGTGGCGCAGGAGGACTGACGATGCTGCCCTGCTCCACCCCGCGCCCACCCGCCGTGGCCGACCCCACCCTCGGCCGCCCGCTGCCCGAGCTCGGGGAGCTGCTCGAGCACCTCGTGGTGGTCCGCCTGCCGATGGCGGTGCGCTTCCGCGGCCTCACCGTGCGCGAGACCGCCCTGGTGCGCGGACCCCTCGGTTGGGCCGAGTTCGCCCCCTTCACCGAGTACGACGACGCCGAGTCCTCCCGCTGGCTGGCCGCCACCCTCGAGGCCGGGTGGTGGGGATGGCCCACCCCGCTGCGGCCGCACGTGGAGGTCAACGCCACCGTCCCGGCCGTCGCCGCCGAGGAGGTGCCCGCCGTCCTCGCCCGGGTGCCGGGTGCCACCGCCGCCAAGGTCAAGGTGGCCGAGAAGGCCCTCCTGCTGGCTGACGAGGACGCCTCCGCAGCCGCCGACCTCGCCCGCATCGCAGCGGTGCGGGACGCCACCGGTCCCGGGGTGCGGGTGCGCATCGACGCCAACGGGGCCTGGACCGTCCGCCAGGCCGCCGCCTTCCTCGAGCAGGTGGCCGCCACCGGCGAGCACCTGGACTACTGCGAGCAGCCCTGCGCCACCGCCGCCGAGCTGGCCGAGCTGCGCGAGCTGCTGGCGGCCCGCGGCGTCCCGGTCCGCATCGCCGCCGACGAATCCGTCCGCCGCGCCACCGACCCGATGCTGGTGCGCGCCCTGGGGGCCGCCGACCTCGTGGTGGTGAAGGCCGCACCCCTGGGCGGGGTGGCCGCGGCCTCGCAGATCCTCACAGCCACCGGCCTGCCCGCGGTGGTCAGCTCGGCCCTCGAGTCGAGCGTCGGCCTGGCCGCCGGGGTGGCCCTCGCCGCCTCGATGCCGGAGCTCGACGGGCCGTGCGGCCTCGGCACCGCGCGGCTGTTCACCGAGGACGTCACGTCCGCGCCGCTGGCGCCCGAGGGGGGTCGGCTGGAGGTGCGCCGTGTGGAGGCCGACCGGGTCGCGAACGTCGCGGAGCCGGCGCGGCGTGCGTGGTGGGCCGACCGCATCGGGCGGTGCCTGGATGTGCTCGCCCGACCGTGACCCGTCAGACGGGCCGCACGTCGTAGACCATCACCACGATGAAGCCCACCACCAGCGCCAGCAGCGCGGCGTTCACCCCGGCGCGCACCGCGAGCTCCCGGCGCGTGGGCTCCGGGGTCTTCCGCCAGAACGTGATGCGGTGGAAGGCCCGGTGCTGACCGCGGGGGTTGACCATGCCCATGAAGGTCACCACCACGGCGAACAGGGCCACGGCGACGATCGACTTCACGATGGTGGGCACGGCAGGGGTCCTCTCGGTGGGCGTTCGGGGAGCAGGGTGTCACAACCGGCCCCGCCGCGGGGCCCCTGCCCACTCCGCCCCGCGCCCCCGTGCCGAAGGGTGCCTCACCTAGACTCCGGGCATGAGTCACGTGACGGGAGGCCAGCCCGGCCCGTACGCCTACCGCCCGCAGCAGCAGCCCCGCCGCCGTGGGGTGATGCCCTTGGTGTTCGGCGGGCTGACGCTGCTGGTGGGCACGCCCCTGGCGTTCCTGCTGCCCGTCGCCATCGGCATGGGTGACCTGTTCGGGGCCCTGCTCAACCCGGCCTCGGACGGGGACACCCGCTACCTGCCGGCCGGCGAGGACCGCGTGCTCTACGCGATGGGGGAGGGTGGCGAGTCGCTCGCCCACGACGCGTGCTCGGTCACCGGGCCGTCGGGGGAGAAGCTCGAGCTGCACCCCCAGCTGGTGGACCACCCGCAGGACCCGCAGCACTTCTGGACCTTCCACACCCAGGGGGCCGGCGACCACACCCTGCGATGCGGTGACGGCTCGGTCATGGCCGTGGCCCCCGGGGACGCCCTCGAGGGGATCATGGGCTGGACCGTCGGCGCCTTCCTGCTGGCGCTGCTCGTCTTCCTCCTCGGGATGGGCCTGATCATCTGGGGCATCGCGCAGCTGGTGCGCACCAACCGTCGTGCCGCCGCCGTCCCGCCCGGGGAGCACGGCCCCTACGGCCAGCACGGCCCGGGCGGCATGGGTGGCCCGGGCGGCGCCCCGTACGGCGGGGACCCCCATGCCCCGCGCA
>NZ_KV824397.1:0-7118 GCF_001816045.1 Kytococcus sp. HMSC28H12 | reverse complement strand
CACGACGGCCACCGGCGGCACGCGCTGCTCGAAGGCGGCGTGCAGCGCGTCGGCCACGGCCGCGTCCAGGTCGTCGGCGGCGGGGTCCACCTCCACGGCCACCGGCACGATGCCGGCCACGCCGAGCACGTTGGCGGCGAAGGTCTCGCGCGGACCGAAGTCCTTGCGGGCCCCCACGCACACCAGCGCCACGGTGGGCCGCTCGGCCTCCAGGGCGGTGGCCGCGGTGCGGTCGCGGAGCATCTCGAAGGGCAGCGAGTCCCAGCTGCGCGGCAGGGCCAACTCGGCGGCGGCCTCCTGGCCGGTGGCGGCGTCGGTGCCCGTGGGGGCCACCGCCTCGGCGCGGGGAGTGCGCTGCAGCGGCACCTCGCCGGCCAGTGGGAACATCGAGACGCCGGTGAGGCCCAGCTCGCGGGTGGCCAGCCGGTCCAGACGCATCTGGTCCACGGCCACCACGTTCCTGCGCAGCAGGGCGCGCATACCGGCATCGGCCAGGCCGCCCCCGGACTCCAGGCCCTGGACGTACCTCCAGGCCAGGTCCACGTAGTGGTCGGTGAGCGACTCCACGAACCACGCGCCACCGGCCGGGTCGGTCACCGCACCCACGTGGGCCTCGGCGGCCAACAGGGTCTGGGTGTTGCGGGCCACGCGGCGGCTGTGCGCGTCGGGCAGGCCGGCGGCGGTGTCGTAGGGCAGCACGGTGATCGCCTCGGCCCCGCCGGCGGCGGCGGCGAAGCACGCGATGGTGCCGCGCAGGATGTTCACGCTCGGGTCGTCGCGCGTGATGATGCGGCGGCCGGTGACGGCGTGCTGGCGGGCGGCGGCCACGGCCGGGTCGCGGTGCCAGTCGGCCCCCTCGGCGGTGGCCACCTGCTCGGCCACGTGCGCCCACAGCCGACGCAGGGCGCGCAGGCGGGCGATGGTCTGGAACTGCTGCTGGGTGGCCGAGACGCGGAACTCGACGAGCCGGAAGGCGTCCCGGGCCGCGATGCCGGCGCCCACCAGCAGGCGCACGGTGGCGATGCCGGTGGCCACCGCGGCGGCGAGCTCCTGCACGTTGGAGGCGCCCGCCTCGTGCCACGGCAGCGTGTCCACGGTGACCGCCCGCATCGGGGCCAGGTCGCGCCCCTCGGCGAGGTCGAGGGCGGCGCGCACCACGGCGAGGGAGTCCTCGTCCAGCGTCACCGGGCCCTCGTGCCCCTCCACCGCGGCGTGGCCCACCGGGTCGAGACCGAAGGAGCCCTGTGCCGAGGCCTCGGGGGCCTGGGTGAGCACCTCGCGGCCGGCGAGGAGGTCGGCGAGCGCCCGCGCCCCGGCGATGGAGGCGTGGCGGTCGGGGGCGGCCAGCGAGACCGGCGCGAGGTCGGTGAGCACCGGCTCCAGCGCGGTGGCCAGCTGCTCGGGCGCGATGCCGGTGCGCCCCACCACGAGGTGCACCGAGCTCACGCCGTGCTCGAGATCGGCCGCCACCTGCTCGGCAGTGCGGGCGGCGTCGGGGTCGTCGAAGGCCTGGCGCACGTCCCACGGCAGCTCGGCCGGTCGCACGGACCCGCCCCGGGTGAAGGGGAACTCGCCCGGCGCCTCCAGCGGCACCGACGGGGAGCTCGCGCCGGTGTAGAGCGGCTCCACGCGGTAGTCGTCCAGGGTGCGGGTGCGCAGCGAGTCGACCGCGTCCTCGACGCTCAACTGGCGCCCCTCGCCGCGCGGCTTGTTGACGACGGCGGCGGCGCTGGCCTCCCAGGACTCCACGGAGCGGGCGTCGAAGCCCTCCATGAGGTCGATGTGGGCCTCCCCCACGTCCGCGGGGGGCGCCTCGGGCGTCGCCTCGGTGGCGGCGGCGGACGGCTCGTTCATGGCACCTCTCTTCACCAGGGGACGGGCACAGGATAGTGACCTGCGCCACGCCCGCTGCACGCGGTGCCGCGGACCGGCGACCGGGCCCCCCGTGGCGGTCAGCCCAGGCCCTCGAGGAGCTCGGCCTCGGCGGCCAGCAGGTAGGAGCGCATGTCCCCGGCCGCCTGCTCCCAGGCGCCGTCGCGCATCGTCTCGGCCAGGCTCCGGTTGGTCTCCACGAAGTGGGCGTGGAGCGCACCAGGCAGGTCGAGGGAGCGGAAGGCCAGGCGGGCGTGCGCCAGGAGGGGGGCCGCGGCCGCATCGAGCACCGCCGAGCCACCCAGGCGCACCACGGCGGCGTGGAAGTCCATGTTGAGGTCGCCCACCAAGCGCCACTCCTGGCGCTCCGCGGCGTGGAGGGCACGGGCGGTCACGTCGAGCACCTCGGCCGCGACGCCGGGCCCGCTGAGGGCATGGGTACGGGCCTGCTCGTGCAGCACGCCGCACTCCAGGATGCGGCGGGCGGTGTAGAGGCGGCGCACGTCCTCGGCGGTGGGGGCGGCCACGAACACGCCACGGTTGGGCTCGTGGCGCACCAGGCCGTCGCCGGCCAGCTCGCGGAAGCCCTCGCGCAGGGTGTTGCGGGAGACCCCCAGCCGGCCGGCCATGTCCAGCTCCCGGAGATGCTCGCCGGGCCCGATCTCGCCGGCCGTGATCATGGCGCGCACCGCGGCGGCCACCCTCCGGCGGGCGGGCACGGAGGCGTCGGACCTGGCGAGGGACGCTCGGGGGCTCAGGGATTGCGCGGTCATCGCCTGCATTCTGCCCTCCTGGGACGGGGACCGCCTCCGGGCCCCGCGGGAGGACGGACGAGCCACGACGGGGGCGCACCATCGGTCAAGGGAGCGTCACGGTTGGGTCACGATCGCCCCGGACCACCTGCACGCATTGTTCAACAATGCCTACGCTACGGCCCATGAACACCCTCGACCCCCAGTCCTCCGGCGGCGCCACGCTCGCCGACGAGGGCACCGGTGGCACCACGGACGCACCCGTCCGCGACCGCAAGGCCACCCGCACCGCACTGCTCGGCGCCATGTTCCTCATGGCCACCAGCGCCATCGGCCCCGGGTTCATCACCCAGACCGGCCAGTTCACCGTCAAGCTCGGCGCCGCGTTCGCCTTCGCGGTGCTCGTGTCGATCCTCATCGACATCGCCCTGCAGCTCAACGTGTGGCGCGTCATCGGCATCAGCGGCCGCCGCGCCCAGGAGCTGGCCAACGAGGTCCTGCCCGGTCTGGGCTGGGTGCTCAGCGCCCTCATCTTCATCGGCGGCCTGGCGTTCAACGTCGGCAACGTCGGCGGCTCGGGGTCCGGCCTCAACATCCTGCTCGGTGTGAGCCCCGCGGTGGGTGCGGCGATCTCCTCGCTGCTGGCCGTGGGCATCTTCCTGAGTGCCTGGGCCGGTGCCGCCATGGACCGCGTCGTGGTCTTCCTCGGCGCGCTGATGATCGCCCTCACGGCCTACGTGATGTTCGTGTCCAAGCCCCCGGTGGGCGAGGCCCTGCAGAACACGGTGGCCCCGAGCACGATCGACGCCACCGTCATCACCACGCTGGTCGGAGGCACCATCGGCGGCTACATCATCTACGCCGGCGCGCACCGCCTGGTGGACTCCGGCAACACCGGCATCAAGGCCGTCCAGGACATCAGCCGCAGCTCCCTGCTGGGCATCCTGGTCACGGGCCTGCTGCGCGGCCTGCTCTTCCTCGCCATCCTCGGCGTGGTGGCCGCCGGCCACGACCTGAGCCAGTCCGCCTCGGTGGCCGGCGACGCCTTCACCATCGCGGCCGGCGACGTGGGCCGACGCCTCTTCGGCCTGGTGTTCTGGGCCGCCGCCATCAGCTCGGTGGTGGGCTGCTCGTACACCACGGTGTCCTTCCTCACCTCCTCCAGCGGGACCTCCACCCGGGTCCGCAACGGCGTCACCATCGCGTTCATCGTGGTGTGCACCGCCATCTTCCTGGGCCTGGGCGCCGCCCCGGCCACCCTGCTGGTGCTGGCCGGCACGCTCAACGGCGTGCTCATCCCGCTGGGCATCGCCGTCATGCTCTGGGTGGCCTGGTTCCGCCGCGACCTGCTGCACGGGTACGTGTACCCCAAGTGGCTGCTGGTCATCGGCTCCGTCGCCTGGCTGGTCACGGTCTGGCTGGCCTACGTGACCGTGAAGGCCAAGTGGCCGGAGCTCGTCGCCCTGTTCAGCTGACACACCCCGCACCATCCCCCGGGCCGGGGCGTCCACACCGACGCCCCGGCCCCACCCACGAGGAGGAGTCCCCATGACCGCCACCATCGACCTCAACGCCGACCTCGGAGAGGGCCTGGGCGCCTGGACCATGGGCGACGACGCGGCCCTCCTGGGCGTCGTGAGCAGCGCCAACGTGGCCACCGGCTTCCACGCCGGTGACCCCACCATCATGCGACGCACCTGTGCCGCGGCCGCCGAGCGCGGCGTGAGCGTGGGCGCCCACGTGGCCTACCGCGACCTGCACGGCTTCGGCCGCCGCGCCCTGGCCGTGGACCCCGAGGACCTCACCGCCGACGTGCTCTACCAGGTCTCCGCCCTGGAGGGCATCGCCCGCGCCGCCGGCACGCAGGTGGCCTACTGCAAGCCGCACGGCGCGCTGTACAACACCATCGCCAAGGACCCCGCGCAGGCCGCCGCCACCGCCGAGGCGCTGGCCGCCTTCCGCCCCGGCCTGACCGTGCTGGGGCTGCCCGGCACCCCCTGGCAGGAGGCCGCCGAGGCCGCCGGGCTGCGCTTCGTGGCCGAGGCCTTCGCCGACCGCGCCTACACCCCGGCCGGCCAGCTCGTCCCCCGCTCCCAGCCCGGGTCGGTGCTGCACGACGTGGACGAGATCACCGCCCGCTGCGTGGCCATGGCCCGTGGCGAGGCCGTCACCGACGTCGAGGGCGGCCAGCTGGTGCTCACCCCCGGGTCCATCTGCGTGCACGGCGACACCCCCGGCGCGGTGGAGATCGCCCGCGCGGTGCGCGCCGCCCTGGAGCAGGCCGGCGTGACCCTCGCCCCCTTCGCAGCCACCCCGGGTCGGGAGGGCTGATGCGCCTCCTCGACTCCGGCACCCGCGCCCTGCTGCTCGACCTCGACGGGCTCGACGACGCCCGCACCTGGCACACCGCACTCACCCGCGCCGTCGGGGCCGGGGAGCTCACCGGCGTGGCCGACGTCGTGCCCGCCGCGAGCACCGTGCTCGTGGTGGCCGCCACCCCCGCCGACGTGCCCGGCCTCCGCGCCGGCATCGAGCAGCTGGCCGAGCGCGGTGTGGACGCCGCGGCCACGGCCGCCGACGACGCCCCGGTGGTGACCGTCCCCGTGGTCTACGACGGCGAGGACCTCGCCGAGGCCGCCGCCGCGCTGGGCATCGAGCCCGCCGAGCTGGTGCGCCGCCACACCTCCGAGGAGTGGACCGTGGCCTTCGCCGGGTTCGCCCCCGGGTTCGGCTACTGCGTGGGCCGCGAGTTCGCCTGGGACACCCCCCGCCGCTCCGAGCCCCGCACCCGCGTGCCCGCCGGGTCGGTGGCCCTGGCCGGGGAGTTCACCGCCGTCTACCCGCAGGACTCCCCCGGTGGCTGGCAGCTCATCGGCCGCACCGACGCCGTCCTGTTCGACCCCGACGCCACCCCGCCCGCCCCGATGCGGGCCGGCGTCCGCATCCGCTTCGAGGAGGTCACCCGATGAGCCTGCGCGTCATCACCCCCGGCCCCCTGACCACCGTGCAGGACCTCGGCCGCCCGGGCCGCTCCGACATCGGCGTGGGCCCCTCGGGCGCGGCCGACCGCGCCGCGGCCGCCCTGGCCAACCGCCTGGTGGGCAACGGCCCCGGCGCGGCGGTGCTGGAGACCACCTTCGGCGGGCTCGAGCTCGAGACCACCACCGACGTCGTGGTGGCCGTCACCGGCGCCCCCTGCCCCGGCGCCCCGATGTCGTCGACCACCCGGCTGCGCGCCGGCCAGCGGCTCACGCTGGGCACCCCGGCGACGGGGCTGCGCACCTACGTGGCCGTGCGCGGCGGCATCGACGTGGAGCCGGTGCTCGGCTCGCGGAGCACCGACCTGCTGGCCCGGCTGGGCCCCGACCCGCTGGCCGAGGGCGACGAGCTGCCGGTGGGCGACGACCAGGACCCCGAGCTGTACGGCGTGGACTGCGCCCCCGCCCCCACCCCCACCGGCGACGTGGTGTGCCTGCCGCTGGTGCGTGGACCGCGCGACGACTGGTTCGGCGACGCCGGGTGGGCCGACCTCACCGGCCGCACGTGGACCGCCTCGAGCAACAGCAACCGCGTGGGCCTGCGCCTGGAGGGCGAGCCGCTGCGACGGGAGCGCGAGGGCGAGCTGGCCAGCGAGGGCATGACCCGCGGCGCCGTGCAGGTGCCGCCCAGCGGCGAGCCCGTGGTCTTCCTGGCCGACCACCCCATCACCGGTGGGTACCCCGTCATCGGGTACGTGTGCGACGAGGCGCTCGACCTGGCCGCGCAGGTGCGCCCCGGGCAGGGCGTGCGCTTCCTCGGCTGAGGCCGGGCGCCGTGAGGGGTGTCAGCGGGCGTCGGCGCGCAACTGCGCGGACACCTGCTCCACGGCCGGCTCCCAGGCCTGGCCGGTGAGACGGGCGAGCTGGCGCACCATCATCGCGAAGTAGGCGTGGAGCCGGCCGAAGGCGACCCCGAAGCCCAGCTCCCGCCCCAGCTCAGCCAGGCGCTCCTGGCCGGCCCTCCCGCCCAGCGCGGCACCCAGCAGGGCCAGCGACTCGGCCTGGTGACCGGCGCGCTCGCGCTCCTGCTCGTCGGTGGAGTCCAGCATCCGGCGGGTCAGCTCACCGAAGGTGTCCTGGATGGCACCGCCCACCACGAGCTGGTCGGGGGTGGTGCCCAGCGCGCGGCCCAGGGCGACCGGGTCCGGCAGCCAGCCGCGCTGCTCGTCGGTGAGGGACTCCCCACGGTCCACCAGCTCGCGGGCCACGCGGATCTGCGCGGCGTGCGCGGCCATGGCCGTCAGGAAGAGCACCGCCGGCTGGCCGAGGCGGTCCCCCAGGGCCAGCACCTGCTCGTGGGAGAGGCTCGGGTCGCCCAGCACGTGCACCACGTCCTGCAGCAGCTCGGCGGTGGTGGCGCGCTCGGTGGCGTCGGGGGTCTGCTCGGTCATGGGTGGCTCCGATGGGGGCTGGCGCGGCGTCCGCCGCGGACCGGGCGGCGTGCCCGGCGCGGGCG
>NZ_KV824396.1:0-7104 GCF_001816045.1 Kytococcus sp. HMSC28H12 | reverse complement strand
CCTGGCACGCCGCGGCCGCGGAGCACGGCCTGGCCACCACCCACCTCGTGGCGCCGAGCACCACCCCGGAGCGGGCGGCCACCATCACGGCGGCGTGCAGCGGCTTCGTCTACGCCGCGAGCACCATGGGCGTCACCGGCGCCCGGGCCACGGTCTCCCACGCCGCCGAGCAGGTGGTGGAGCGGATCCGTGCCGTGAGCGACCTGCCCATCGGGCTGGGTCTGGGCGTGTCGTCCGGCGAGCAGGCCCGTGAGGTCGCGCGCTACGCCGATGGCGTGATCGTCGGGTCGGCGGTCGTTGCCGCGCTCGGGGCCGACAGCGGCCTGGACGGCAACGCGGCGCGCGAGGCGGACCCCGCCGCTCCGGACACCGCCTCCGTGGGAGCATCGGCTCCCAGCGGGCAGTCAGGTTCCGTTCCTACCTTCCCCCGCATGACGGCGCTGGTGCGTGAGTTGGCCGGCGCCCTGGACCACTGATCAGGAGAACTCGCATGCCCGTGGACACCTCGCCCCGCCCCAGCAGCGCCCACCGACCGAAGAACTCCTCCGGCGGGGGCGTGAGCAAGGCGCTCATCGCCCTCATCGCCGCCCTGCTCGTCGCCGCCCTCGTGGTGGTGGGCATCTGGGCCTTCGGCAAGAAGGACGACAAGCCCTCCTCCGACGAGAGCAGCACCTCCACCTCGTCGGGCGATGGGTCGGCCGCCCCGGCCAAGACGCCCAAGGGAATGAAGGCCGACAAGACCGGTGTGGTCGTGGGTAAGGCAGGCCGCCCGGAACTCGCCATCTTCGAGGACTTCCAGTGCCCCGGGTGCAAGGGCTTCGAGGACATGCTCGGTGAGGGCATCAGCCAGCGCGTCGACGAGGGCAAGCTCCAGGTGACCTACCACCCGAAGACCTTCCTCGACAACAACTTCCCCGGTGAGCACTCCACCCGCGCCGCGTCGGCCGCGTACTGCGCGCAGGACGCCGGCAAGTTCCGCGAGTACCACAACACGGTGTTCAAGAACCAGCCCGAGAAGGAGGGCGACGGCTGGACCGACGACGACCTCAAGCGCTTCGGCAAGGACGCCGGCATCGAGGGCGACGCGCTGAAGACCTTCGAGAAGTGCGTGGACGACAAGACCTACGCCGACTACGCCCTGAAGTCCGAGCAGTACTCCAACGAGCTCGGTGTGACCGGCACCCCGACCGTCTACCTCAACGGTGAGCTGATCGACCTGCAGCAGCTCAAGAGCAAGGAGGAGTTCTTCTCCAAGATCGACGAGGCCGGCGCCCCCAAGAAGTCCGACGCCTCGGCCACGAAGTGACCCTCCCGGCATCGATCCCCAGCCCCACCCAGTCGGTGTGGTGGCTGGGGCCCCTCCCGGTCCGCGCCTACGCCCTGTGCATCCTGCTGGGTGTGGGCGCGGCCCTGTGGTTGACCACCCGTCGCTGGGTGGCCCGGGGCGGTGAGGCCGACGACGTGCTCGATGTGGCCATGTGGGCGCTGCCCCTGGGGCTCGTCGGCGGGCGGCTGTACCACGTCATCACCTCGCCGGAGGCGTACTTCGGCGAGGGGGGCGAGCCGCTCAAGGCCTTCGCCGTCTGGGAGGGCGGCCTGGGCATCTGGGGCGCCGTGGCCCTGGGTGCCGTGGGGGCGTGGCTGTGCTGCCGCCGCCGCGGCTGGTCGTTCGGCTCCTTCGCTGATGCCGTGGTGCCCGGGCTGCTCGTGGCGCAGGCGTTGGGACGGTTCGGCAACTGGTTCAACAACGAGCTCTACGGCGGCCCCACCGACCTGCCGTGGGGTCTCACCATCCACGCCTGGGACCAGTCCGCCGGCCGGGCCCGGGTGGACGCCGCGGGCGACCCGGTGGTGCTGGGAACCTTCCACCCGACCTTCCTCTACGAGGCGCTGTGGTGCCTGGCGATGGCGGGGCTCGTGCTGTGGCTCGACCGCATCCGCTCCTTCGCCGCCGGGCAGGTGGCCGGGCTGTACCTGATGCTCTACACGCTGGGGCGCTTCTTCATCGAGATGATGCGCACCGACGAGGCCAACACCTTCCTGGGCCAGCGCGTGAACGTGTGGGTCTCCGCGGCGGTGTTCGCCCTCGGCGCGTTCCTCTACTGGCGGGCCGGGCGCTCCGGCGAGCCGAGCCGCGCACGCGTGTGACCCAGGGGGCCCGTCCACGACAGGATGGGCCCCATGCGTCGCGCCAAGATCGTCTGCACCCTGGGCCCCGCCACCTGCACCGAGCCGGTCCTGCGCCGGCTCGTGGAGGCCGGCATGGACACCGCCCGTCTCAACATGTCGCACGGCGACCACGCCGAGATGGCCGGGTGGATCGCCACGCTGCGGCGCCTGGAGGCCGAGTCCGGCCGGGCCCTGGCAGTGCTCGTGGACCTGCAGGGGCCCAAGATCCGCACCGGCACCTTTGCCGACGGGCCGGTGGAGCTCACCGCCGGCCAGACCTTCACGCTGACCACCCGTGAGGTCGAGGGCACGGCCGAGGAGGTCTCCACCACCTACGCGGGCCTGCCCGGCGACGTGGAGCCCGGCGACACCCTGCTGCTGGCCGACGGCGCACTCCAGCTGCGGGCCACCGAGGTCACCGACACCGACGTGGTGACCACGGTGGAGGTGGGCGGCGAGCTGGGCGACCACAAGGGCATCAACCTGCCGGGGGTGGCCGTCAGCGTGCCGGCTCTGGGGGAGAAGGACGCCGCGGACCTGCGGTGGGCGCTCGACCAGGAGGTCGACCTCGTGGCGCTGTCGTTCGTCCGCTCGCCACAGGACGTGCAGGACGTGCACGCGGTGATGGACGAGGTGGGCCGCCGGCTGCCGGTGGTGGCCAAGATCGAGAAGCCGCAGGCCCTGGAGCGCCTCGAGGAGGTGGTGGAGGCGTTCGACGGCATCATGGTGGCCCGCGGCGACCTGGGTGTGGAGATGCCGCTGGAGGACGTGCCGGTGGCCCAGAAGCGGATGGTGGACCTCGCCCGTCGCCGCGCCAAGCCTGTCATCGTGGCCACGCAGGTGCTGGAGTCGATGGTGCACAACCCCCGCCCGACGCGTGCCGAGGCCTCGGACTGCGCCAACGCGGTGCTGGACGGCGCGGATGCCGTGATGCTCTCGGCGGAGACCTCCGTGGGGGAGCACCCGGTGGAGTCGGTGGAGGTGATGACGCGCATCATCGCCAGCACCGAGGAGCACGGCCTCCAGCGGATGCGGGCTCTGGCGCAGGTGCCGGACACGGTCACCGGGGCGGTCACCACCGCGGCGGTGCAGGTGGGCCACCAGGTGGGGGCGGCGGGCTTCGTCGCGTTCACCACCACCGGCTCGTCGGCCCGGCGCCTGGCCCGCACGCGTCCGGCGGAGCCGCTGTGGGCCTTCACGCCCGACCCGGCGGTGCGGCGCCGGCTGGCGCTCACCTGGGGCGTGCGGCCGGTGCTCGTGCCGCAGGTCGGCGGCGTCGAGGAGATGGTGGAGCAGGTGGACGCCGCCCTGGCCGGGCAGGAGGGGCTGACCGCGGGGGACCTCGTGGTGGTGGTGACCGGGACCCCCATCGGTGTGCCGGGGAGCGTGAACACCCTGCGCGTCCACCGTCTCGGCGGGGAGGGCTGAGCGCACCGGTGCGCGGGGGGCCGGAGCGGCCGGGGCTCCGCCGTTACACTGGCCCGCGCCGCGCGCCGGTGTGGTGGAACGGCAGACACGGAGCACTCAAAATGCTCTGCCCGCAAGGGCGTGCGGGTTCGAATCCCGCCGCCGGCACCCGACGAGACGCCCGCCCGACCAGATGGTCGTGGCGGGCGTCCGTGTGCACGGAGCGCTCAGCCCTTGGGCGCGCTGAGCAGCGAGCAGGTGAGACGGCTGGTGCACACCCGCTTGCCGGCGTCGTCGGTGATGACGATGTCGTAGCTGGCCGTCGTGCGACCGCGGTGCAGCGGGGTGGCCACGGCGTGCACGTGCCCGGTGCGCCCGGCACGGTGGTGGGTGGCGCTGATGTCCACGCCGACGGCGGCGCGCTGCGGCCCGGCGTGGAGGGCGGCCGCGATGGAGCCGACGGTCTCGGCGAGCACCACGCTCGCCCCGCCGTGCAGCAGACCGTACGGCTGCGTGTTGCCCTCCACCGGCATCGAGGCCTCCACGCGGTCGGCATCGGCGTGCGTGATCTCGATGCCCATCTTCTGCGCCAGCGCGCCGGGGCCGAGGGCGAAGACGCGCGAGAGCTCCTCGGCCACGGCGTTCGGGGTCTGGGACTGCGGGGTGCTGTCGGTCACGGGGCCTCCTGGGGCGGTTGTGGTCGGTGCGTGCCGGGCGGGCCGGTGGGTGTCGGTGCAGGGGCTTAGGCTGCCACGCGTGACTCGCCTGCTGCTGCTTGACGGACACTCGCTCGCCTACCGCGCCTTCTTCGCCCTGCCCGCGGAGAACTTCTCCACGGCCACCGGGCAGCACACCAACGCGGTGTACGGGTTCACCTCCATGCTCATCAACGTGCTGCGTGACGAGCAGCCCACCCACGTGGCAGTGGCCTTCGACCTGTCCCGGCAGACCTTCCGCACGCAGGAGTACGCCGAGTACAAGGCCGGCCGCGCCAAGACGCCCGACGAGTTCGCCGGGCAGGTCTCGCTGGTGCAGGAGGTGCTCGACGCGATGGGGATCGCGCACGTGGGCGTGGAGGGCTTCGAGGCCGACGACGTCATCGCCACGCTGGCCACGCAGGCCGGCCAGCAGGGCATGGAGGTGCTCATCTGCTCGGGCGACCGCGACGCGCTGCAGCTGGTGGACGATCGCACCACCGTGCTCTACCCGCGCAAGGGCGTCTCGGACCTGGCCCGCATGACCCCCGAGGCCGTGGAGGAGAAGTACGGGGTGCGCCCCGAGCGCTACCAGGACCTCGCCGCGATGGTGGGGGAGTCGGCCGACAACCTGCCCGGCGTTCCCGGCGTGGGGCCCAAGACCGCGGCCAAGTGGCTGGGCCTGCACGGCGACCTCGGCGGCATCGTGGACGCCGCGGACACCATCAAGGGCAAGGCGGGGCAGTCCTTCCGCGACCACCTGGACCAGGTGCTGCGCAACCGCCGCCTCAACCAGCTGGTGCGCGACGTGGAGCTGCCGCTGGCCCTCGACGACACCGCGTGGGACACCTTCGACCGCGAGAAGGTGCACGAGGTGTTCGACGCCCTGGAGTTCCGGGTGCTGCGCGACCGGATGTTCGAGTACCTCGGGCAGGAGGGCGCCGAGACCGCCGACGCCCTGGAGGTGGAGGCTGAGCTGGTGGCCCCCGGCGCGCTGGCGGACTGGATCGCGGCGCACGGGACCGGCCTGGTGGGGCTGGAGATGGTCTTCCCCGCCCCACCGTCGGTGGCCGGGCGGCACCGCACCGAGCCCACCGGCATCGCGCTGGCGGCCGGCGAGGGCGACGACGCGGTCACCGGGTGGTTCGACCTGGCCGGCCGGACCCCTGCCGACGAGGAGGCGCTGCAGGGCCTGTTCACCGCCGGGGCGGAGCACCTGGCCGTGCACGACCTCAAGCGCGTGGTGCACGGGGCGCGGGTCATCGGGCTGCAGCTGGACGCCGTGGCCGTGGACACCGCCCTGAGCGCCTACCTGGTGCGCCCCGACCAGCGCTCCTACGACCTCGCGGACCTGTGCCTGCGCCACCTCCAGCGCGAGCTGCCGGCCGTGGAGGAGGACGGCGGCGCCGAGGCGCTGTTCGACGCCAGCGAGGTGGACGGCTCCACCGACGGCCTCACCACCGCCGCCCGCACCGCGGCGATCCGCGCGGTGGCCGTGCGCGAGCTGGCCCCGGTGCTCGCCCAGGAGGTCGAGGCCGTGGGTGCCGCCGGGCTGGCCCGTGACCTGGAGATCCCGCTGGCCCGGCACCTGGTGACCATGGAGGCCACCGGCATCGCGGTGGACAGCGACCAGCTGGCGGCGCTGGAGGAGGACTTCGCCGAGCAGGTGGCCGCCGCCCAGGCCGACGCGCACGCCGCCATCGAGGACGACTCGGTGAACCTCGGCTCGCCCAAGCAGTTGCAGGAGGTGCTCTTCGAACGCCTGGGGCTGCCCAAGACCAAGAAGACCAAGACCGGGTGGACCACGGACGCCGACGCGCTGGTGTGGCTCAGCGCCCAGGCCGAGGAGGGCTCGGCCGCCGAGGCCTTCCTGTCCGCGCTGCTGCGCCACCGGGACGTGACGCGCCTGCGTTCCACCGTGCAGGGCCTGCAGAAGTCCGTGGACGAGGACGGCCGCATCCACACCACCTACCAGCAGACCATCGCGGCCACCGGGCGCCTGAGCAGCGTGGACCCCAACCTGCAGAACATCCCCATCCGCACCGAGGCCGGGCGCCGCATCCGCGAGGTGTTCGTGGTGGGCGAGGGCTACGAGCAGCTCATGAGCGCCGACTACAGCCAGGTGGAGATGCGCATCATGGCGCACCTCTCCGGCGACGCGGGTCTCATCCAGGCCTTCAACGAGGGCGAGGACCTGCACGACTTCGTCGGCGCGCGCGTGTTCGGCGTGCCCGCCGACGAGGTGACCCCCGAGATGCGCGCCAAGGTCAAGGCGATGTCCTACGGCCTGGCCTACGGGCTCAGCGCCTTCGGCCTGTCCAAGCAGCTCGGCATCAGCACGCCCGAGGCCACCGCGCTCATGGACGAGTACTTCGCCCGCTTCGGCGGCGTGCGCGACTACCTGCGCGAGGTGGTGGACGAGGCCCGCAAGGTCGGCTACACCCAGACGATGCTGGGCCGCCGTCGTCCGCTGCCGGACCTGGCCAGCACCAACCGGCAGCGCCGGGAGATGGCCGAGCGGATGGCGCTCAACGCCCCCATCCAGGGCTCGGCGGCCGACCTCATGAAGCTGGCCATGCTCCGGGTGGAGGACCGTCTGGCCGCCGAGGGCCTGCGCTCGAGGGTGTTGCTGCAGGTGCACGACGAGCTGGTGCTCGAGGTCGCGCCCGGCGAGGTCGAGGCCACCGAGCAGCTGGTCCGCGAGGCGATGGGCTCGGCCGTGGAGCTCGACGTGCCGCTGGACGTGAGCATCGGCACCGGGCGCAGCTGGCACGACGCCGCGCACTGAGCGCGCACACGGGCGGACGCAGGAGCAGGCGCTTGCGAACGCCCC
>NZ_KV824395.1:0-2520 GCF_001816045.1 Kytococcus sp. HMSC28H12 | reverse complement strand
GTGCGGGCGCGGAGGACTCCGCGCCCGCACCGGTCGTCCCAGCCCACCCGCGAGAGGACACCGTGAACAGCTCGCCGACGCCGCCCACCCCGCCCGCCGCCCCGGGTTCCGCCACATGGGAGACCCGCGACCTCGCCATCGAGCACAACGTCTCGCTGCTGGCCGACTCCGTGAACTTCCTGCGCGAGGTGACGCCCGACGACGCCGAGGTGCACCGCGAGGAGTTCCTGACCGGCACCCACGACGAGCCACCGTTCACCTACCGGCGGCCGCAGGCGGACCTGGAGGTGCTCTCGGCGCAGATCGACCTGCTGCCGGTGGACGAGGTGGGCGACCCCACCCTGGCCTCCCTGCTGCGCCGCAAGGTGCGCGAGATGCGGGTGCAGGTGGAGATGCTGCGCACCCGTGGCACCTCGATCTTCCGCGACCTCTCGGTGGAGCTGTACGGCGACGTCTCCGACCGTCTGCGGACCTTCGCCCAGCACGTGGTGGACGACCTCAAGGTGCCCGAGCCGCCGCAGGAGACGGTGGGCGCCGAGGAGGTGCGCGAGTCCGCCGAGGCGCTGTTCGAGCGCTACCGCCGCATCGACCCGCGGGTGCGCGTGCACACCGAGGTGCGCCGCGACTTCACCGGTGTGGCGCTGCTGGGCGAGCGCCTCCTCATCAGCAGCGCGGTGCGCGTGCCCCCGCACCGCCTGGAGGTGCTGGTGCAGCACGAGCTGGGCACCCACCTGGCCACCCAGGTGAACGCCGTCGGCCAGCCCCTGCGCACGCTGCGCACCGGCCTGACCAGCTACGACGAGACCCACGAGGGGCTGGCCGTGCTGGGCGAGCTGGCCGCCGGCGACCTGAGCCCCTTCCGCCTGCGGGAGCTGGCCGTACGGGTACTCACCGTGCACCGGATGCTGGAGGGCGCCACCTTCCGGGAGGCGTTCACCGCCATGACCGAGGTGGGCGTGCACCCCGCCGCGGCGTACAACACGTGCGTGCACGTCTTCCGCTCCGGTGGGCTCACCAAGGACGCCGGGTACCTGCGCGGCGCGCTGAACCTGCTCGACCACGTGCGGGCCGGGCGCCCCATCGACCTGCTGCTGCTGGGCCGCTTCCACCTGGAGGACCTGCCTGCCGTCACCGACCTGCACCACCGGGGACTCCTGGCACTGGTGCGGGCCCGTCCCGACTGGATGGAGATCTCCGGTTGGCAGGAGCGCGTGCGCGCGGCCGCCCAGGCCGACGACCTCTCCACCGTGGTGAGCTCCCCACCGCACGAGGCAGACTGACCCGGACCCACCGCCACCCACCCAGGAGGAAGCCATGAACGACTCGACCGGTTGCGCCACCTGCCCCGGCGCCCCCGCCCCCGCCACCGGCCCCACCCGCCGCCAGGTGGTCACCGGCGCCGGTGCCGCCGTGGCCTTCGGGGCACCGACCCTGGCTGGGTGCGCGGGCGGCAAGGGGTCCACCAGCGACGGTGCTGACGCCCCGGGCGTGGAGTTCCCCGCCTCCGACGTGCCCGTGGGCGGCGGCGCCATCAAGCAGGGCTGGGTGGTCACGCAGCCCACCGAGGGCACCTACAAGGCGTTCAGCAGCAAGTGCACCCACCAGGGGTGCGGGGTCTCGCAGATCAAGGACGGCGCCATCATCTGCACCTGCCACGGCAGCGAGTTCTCCGTGGAGGACGGGTCGGTGCTCGCCGGGCCGGCGCAGGACGCGCTGCCCGAGGGCAAGGCCGAGGTCTCCGGCGACACCGTGAAGGCCGGCCCCGCCTGAGCAGGCGTCACTCGAGCAGCAGCCCGACGCCCAGGACGACGAACGCGACGGCCGCCACGGTGTCGATGGTGCGCCCGGCCCGCTGGTAGAGGCGCACCAACGGCGGGCGGCTGGCGGCCCACGTCACGGCCAGGAACCACGCGGTGGCGATGAGCAGCATCATGAGCAGCACCCCGCCGCGGGCCGCCCAGGACATCTCCGGGGGCAGCAGCGTGCTGAACAGCGCGCCGAAGAACACCAGTGCCTTGGGGTTGGCCACGTTGGTGGCCAGGCCCAGGCGGAAGGCTGCGCCCGTCGGCGGGGTGGCCTCGGCGGCGCCCTCGTCCGCCTGCCCGCGGCTGCGCCACAGGCCCCACAGGATGGACAGGCCGAAGCCGACGAGGAAGACCGCGCCGGCCAGCTTCATCGCGACGGCGATCCACGGCTGGGCACGCACCAGGGCGGTGAAGCCCACGAGGGCCAGCACGATCCACAGGCCGATGCCGGTGACCACGCCCATCGCGGTGGCCGAGGCGGCCCGGGCGCCGCGGCGCATGGCGGTGCGCAGGACGGCGACGAAGTCCGGCCCCGGGCTCATGACGCCGAGGGTCCAGACGAGGGCCAGCGGCAGGTAGGTCTCCACGGCGGGCGAGTCTAGGAACCGGTCAGTACGCGGGTCCCCACGGACGCGGACGAGAACCGCACCGGTGCCGATCTCGGCCTGCCGCCACCGTGACCTCCGCACCGGTGCCGAACTCGACTGTCGAGTTC
>NZ_KV824394.1:0-2294 GCF_001816045.1 Kytococcus sp. HMSC28H12 | reverse complement strand
GTGGCCGGCGTACACCCCGCCCAGGAGCGGCTCCACGAGGCGGTCCACCACCGCGTCGCCCATCCGCTCGGCCACGAGGTCGCCCAGCGAGACGTCCTCGACCAGCGGCGGGTGCTCGCGGCCGGAGTCGTCGGCGCGGTCCACCTCCTGCTCGGTGAGAAGCCCGGCGGCCTGCGCGGCGTCGCCGGGCACACCCATGAGGGTGCCGCGGGGCACCGGGTGGATGCCGCCACGCGACCAGACCGCGGCCGGCACCCCGGTGGGGTGCACGGCCTCCTCGGCCAGGCCCAGCTCGGCCAGCAGGTCCGTCGCCTCGGGGCGGGTGGTGAGCACCGATTCCGCACCGAGGTCCACGGTGCGGCCGGCCACCTCGCCGCGCAGCAGCACACCGCCAGCGCGCTCCCGCGCCTCGAGCACGGTCACGTCACCCGACGCGATGCCGTGGTGAACCACCAGCTCCCGGGCGGCCACCAGGCCGCTGAGTCCTCCACCGACGACGACCGCTCGCGTCATCGCGCGGAGACCTCGTGCACGCGCGCGGTGACGCGGGTGAGGACGTCGGGGTCGGTGGACGGCAGCACCCCGTGGCCGAGGTTGAAGATGTGGCCCGGCGCGGTGCGGCCGGCGGCGACGATCTCGTCGACGCGGGCCATGAGCGGCTCGGTGGGGGCGAACAGCAGGGCCGGGTCGAGATTGCCCTGCAGCGCGTGGCGGCCGCCGGTGCGGGCCAGGGCGTCGGCCAGGTCCACGCGGTAGTCCACGCCCACCACCTCGGCGCCGGCGTCACCCATGAGGTCGAGCAGCTCCCCGGTGCCCACGCCGAAGTGGATGCGGGGGACGCGGCCCTCCACGGCGGCGAGAACGGCCGCGGAGTGCGGGGCCACGAAGCGCTGGTAGTCGCGGCGGTTGAGATAGCCCACCCAGGAGTCGAAGAGCTGCACCGCATCGGAGCCGGCGTCCACCTGCACCTGCAGGAAGGCCCCGGCGATGGCGGCCAGGCGCTCGCACAGCGCGTTCCACAGCTCGGGGTCGCCGTGCATGAGGGCCTTGGTGTTCTCGTGGTTCTTCGACGGGCCCCCTTCCACCAGGTAGCTGGCCAGCGTGAACGGCGCGCCGGCGAAGCCGATGAGGGCCTGGTCGGGGCGCAGCTCGCGGCGCACGGCGGCGATGGCGGCGCTGATGTCCGGGACCATGTCGGGCGTGAGCTCCGGCAGCCGGTCCAGGTCGGCACGGGTGCGGAAGGGCTGCGGCACCACCGGGCCGGTGCCCGGCACGATGTCGAGGTCCACCCCCACGGCCTGCAGCGGCACCACGATGTCGCTGAAGAAGATGGCGGCGTCCACGTCGTGGCGGCGCACCGGCTGCAGGGTGATCTCGGTGACCAGGTCGGTGTCGCGGCAGGCCTCGAGCATGGCGTTGCCCTCACGGACAGCGCGGTACTCCGGCAGCGAGCGACCGGCCTGGCGCATGAACCACACCGGCGTGTGCGGCACCTCCTGTCCCCGTGCGGCGGCGACAAGGGTGGGCACCGTGGCGGAGGGCGTGGGGGAACCGGTGGCGGCGTGCTCAGTCATGGCCGAATCGTCCCACGGCAGCAGCCGTGTCACCGGCCGGGGCGGGGCGGCACGGCGCGCCTGCGGGAGGTTGTCGGCGCCGCGCCATATCGTCCCCGGTGTGACCCCCCGTTTCCTGCCCGGGCGCCGTGCTGCGGACCCGGAGGCCGCCCTGGAGATGCTGCGGAGCGCCCCGCCGCGCGCCGGCGTGCTCTGCGAGGAGGTCCCCTCCCCCTCGCGTCTGGCCCCCACCTCGGTGGCCTTCACCGCCGAGGTGCCGGCCGCCGACCCGGAGGCCGAGCCGTTGGCCGCCGGCCGCTTCGTGCTGCTGCACGACCCGGACTCGCCGGAGGAGTGGGGCGGTGACTGGCGCGTGGTGACCTTCGCGAGCAGCCCGGTGGAGTCCGAGCTGGCGCACGACCCCTTGTTCGGCGAGGTGGGTCGAGCCTGGCTGCAGGAGTGCCTGGCCCAGCAGGGGTGCCACCTGGAGACGCTCAGCGGCACCAGCACGCGCGTCACCTCGGAGCCCTTCGGGGCCCGCGAGCACCTCGGGCCGGAGGTCACCCTGGAGGTGCGCGCCTCCTGGACACCCCTGGACGCAGACCTGCTGCGCCACTTCGACGCCTGGAGGGACCTGTTGTGCACGATCGCCGGGCTGCCGCCCGTCCCGGAGCTCCCGCAGGGCGTGGTGGCCCTGCACGGGGTGCGCTGATGCCCACCCCGCTGGACCGCCCTGCCGAG
>NZ_KV824393.1:0-1633 GCF_001816045.1 Kytococcus sp. HMSC28H12 | reverse complement strand
GTGGAGCCCCGCCCCGAGGCCGGGTGGGCGGCGGCCCTGGTGCTGGACGGTGCGGTGACCCTGGAGCTGCCGGTGGCCGATGCCGAGGCGCAGGCCCTGCGGCGGTGGGTCTCCGGCACGGCCTCGGTGCGCCCGGACGGGCCCGGCATCGTGCTGTGCGGCGTGCCCGCCCACGCCGGCATCGACGCCGTGGAGGCCATGGTGCGGCGCGACCCGGTCTGGTACGCCCGCCGCCTGCTGGCCGAACGGACCCAGGCGCACCTGCCGCCCGCGGTCTCGCTGGTGCACCTGGTGGGGCACCGGCGGGACGTCGAGGGGTCCCTGCAGGAGTTCACCGCCGCTCTGGACGCCGCCGAGGTGGTGGGGCCGGTGCCGGTGGGTGCCGCGGCCCTGCCCAGCCGGTGGGACGACCTCGACCCCGAGCAGGCCGCCCAGGCCTGGGTGCGCGTGCCGTGGGCGCACCACGCCGAGCTGGCCCGCACGGCCCACGACCTGCGCGCCCACCGGTCCGCGCGCCGCGCCACGGGACAGCTGGTGATGACCGTCGACCCGGAGGACTGGGTGGCTCCGTAGACTTGCTCCTCGTGCGCATCCTCTTCGCCGGAACCCCGGACGTCGCCCTGCCCGCCCTGGACCACCTCGTGGCCGCCGGCCGGGCAGCGGACGGACCCGACCGACCCGAGGTGGTGGGGGTGCTGACCCGGCCCGACGCCCGCGTGGGGCGCGGCCGCAAGGTGCGCCCCAGCCCGGTCAAGGAGCGGGCCACCGAGCTCGGTCTGCCGGTGCTGGAGAGCGACCGGCCGTGGGAGGACGACACCCTGGCGGCCCTGCGCGAGCTGGCGCCGGACGTGGCCGGGGTGGTGGCCTACGGCGCGCTGCTCCCGGCATCGGTGCTGCAGGTGCCCGCGCACGGCTGGGTGAACCTGCACTTCAGCCTGCTGCCCGCCTGGCGGGGGGCGGCGCCGGTGCAGCGCGCGCTCATGGCCGGGGACGAGATCACCGGGGCCACCACCTTCGTGCTCGACGAGGGCATGGACACCGGCCCCGTGCTGGGCACGCTCACCGAGGCCGTGCGCCCCACCGACACCGCCGGCGACCTGCTGGACCGTCTGGCCCACGCCGGGGCGCCGCTGCTCACGCAGAGCCTCCTGGGCCTCGTGGACGGCTCGCTGCAGCCGATCGCCCAGCCGGCCGAGGGGGTCTCGCGTGCGCCCAAGCTGACCGTGGCGGAGGCGGAGCTCGACTTCGCGCTCCCGGCGTTCGCCGTGGCGCGGACCGTGGCCGGGTGCTCCCCGGCGCCGGGGGCGTGGACGACCTTCCGGGGCAACCGCCTCAAGGTGCTGCGTGCCGCAGCCGGCCCGGCCGTGACCGACCTGGCGCCCGGCCGCATCACCGTGCGCGAGGGGGCGGTGCTGGTCGGCACCGCGGCCGGCGCGCTGCGCCTCGTCAGCGTGCAACCGTCGGGCAAGCAGGAGATGGATGCCGACGCCTGGGCACGCGGTGCCCGTT
This sequence comes from Kytococcus sp. HMSC28H12, assembly GCF_001816045.1. Classification (NCBI taxonomy): domain Bacteria; kingdom Bacillati; phylum Actinomycetota; class Actinomycetes; order Micrococcales; family Kytococcaceae; genus Kytococcus; species Kytococcus sp. HMSC28H12. Next base: position 124 of record NZ_KV824393.1, on the reverse strand, counting down.
TCGACGATGAGGAGGTCCTCGGTGGCTGAGCAGGAGAACACCCGGTCCCGGGGCGGGCCCCGCCGGGACGACCGCCGGGGCGAGCGGCGAGGTGGCCCGCAGGGCCAGCGCCGCGAGGGCGGCC
>NZ_KV824392.1:0-3391 GCF_001816045.1 Kytococcus sp. HMSC28H12 | reverse complement strand
ACACATGAAGGAGTGCATCATGCGTATGCGTCGCTCCGTCGCGGGGTCGCACTGACTACCGTTGTCACGGCCACCTGTGCCACCGCTGCCTTCGCAGCTGTCGAGACGACCCACCCGGCGGGCGGAACGTGGCGGCATGGTACGACCGGAGCCTTTGGTGGTGGCACCGTCGTGTCGGAGTACCACCATGGTTCCCGCGCCCACGGTTCCTCCGTGCGCAACTGCGACGGCGAGGAGAACCGGTCGGGCACCAAGAGCAAGGGCGTGTGGGCGAACTCGTCCATCCGTGCCTGCCAGCTGGCCGTCGACCACGCCTACTACAGCGTGGTCTGAGTCCGGGTTCGTGACGCGTTGTGGGGCCCGGAGGGATCCGGGCCCCACAACCGTGGCAGTGGGAAGGATGCGGAGTGCGCAGTACGCACCTGTTGAGGCTGACGATCACCATCAACCTGCTCTTGGCTGCGATCATCGCCTGGCTCGGAGCTTCAGCTCAGGCGGAGACCTTCCCCAACAGGGCTGACGCCAGCCTCGTCGTGTCGGGGATCCCGGACCGTAAGGGGCTCGCCGCCCAGATGGGGGCCGGCGCAGCGGAGCACGGTGTGGGACTGGCCCGGATCACGGTGGGCGCTGCAGGAGAGACGACGATGCAGGCTCCGCCCTCGGCGCCCCCCGTCGAGAACGGGCCTGCAGAGCCGGTGGGGATCCCTGGAGCGCGGGCAGAACCGTGGTCGGACTCCACCAGCCTGCGAGGTCGGTGGGCCGTATGGGGTGAACCGGCGCAGCTGCGTGCCTTCTATGCCGACCTGCACCACATGGGGGTCGACGTGTCGGTCAGGGAGCGAGCGGACACGGGTCCCCGTGACCTCGCTGCGTCACAGGCGGACTTGATGGCAGCACTGTGGGTGCTGGGGGCGGCGGTGTTGGCGGCTGCTGCTCTGACTGCCGCGGAGGCCACACGGCGGGTCGCCGTGATGGAGGCGTGCGGGCAGTCCCGGAGGACTGCCTGGTGGGGGCTGCTGGGTCTTGTCGTGGCATGGATGGTGGGCGTGCTCGTGGTCATGCTCGTGGCCGTGGCGTTGAACCCGTCCACGCGCGCGGTCCTGGGCTCCTCGGTGCGCGGTTCTGTTCTGGGCCTGCTCGCTTGGGCCGCCCTCGGAGTACTTGCAGCCGCTGTGGTGGGGCTGGCAGCGGGTTTCCAGTGGGAGGCCCCGCTCATGGAGCGTCTGCGGGGTCGCCGACCCTTCTTGGTGATCGGACTGGCCGCCTCACTCGCAGCCACGGCTGCCATGGGGCTCCTGCCCGTGGCGGGCGTGCGGGCTCTCCAGACGGGCATGGAACAGCAGCGTCTCAGCGAAGAGCTCGGGGTCTGGGACCGCATGCCCCAACTTGCGTCGCCGAGTCAGTACGGAGCACCGGACAACGAGTCGCCGGAGGTCGGACACCGATTTCGGACGGCGTTCACGACCTTGGACAAGACGACCCCGATCTTCCTCAACGCGGCGCCGAAGCCCTGTGACTTCGCGGACGGTGGTCAGGGGTGTCTCATCGTGAACAAGGAGTACCTGCGGCGTCTCCAGCCTGAGGTGACCCTGGACGGGGACGGGCCCTGGCTCGTCGCTCCCTCCGGAGGTGATGTTGGTGCCGTCAAGGGCTCGGTGGCGGAGTGGATGGCGTTTCAGGGAGAACTCTCCTGCGGCGAACGTCAGCGGGCGAAGGGCTGCGTGGAGGTTCCGTCGGTGCAGATTGTGCACGCGCCTGCTGGGGTCGACGGGTGGCCGGTCCTCCGCCAAGGAAACGCGGTGCGCTCGTCTGGTGACGACGAAGCAACTGATCCGTGGGTGCTGGTCGTCGACGATGGCGCGGACTGGCTCTCCGGAAACTTCCTGTCCGCGGCCATGAGCCGGTCGGAGCTCATGTTCGTGGGCGAGCCGCGGAAGGTCGAGGCGGCGCTGGCTGCCTCGCCCGTGGCGGACCGGGTCTCTCCGGCCGTCGATCCGCAGCAGACCGTCGAGGAGACCCGGGTGGAGCTGGGGCGTGAGCGGCATCGAGCCGTGGTCTCGATGGTCGTGCTCGCCGCCATCGAGATCACTTCCCTGGTGGTGGCGGTCCAGGTTCTGACCCGCGCCCGTCGCCGCCGCTTGTTCGTGGGGTTCGTGACGGGGCGCCACCCGGTGCGTCGGCACGTGCCAGTGGCTGCGGTTGCGGCGGTCATGACGCTCATCGGAACGGTCGTGGCCCTGTCTCGCGGTGTCCTCGAGGGACCCGCTGGGGCGTGGCTGCTCGCCGGTCAGTGTCTCGTCGTGGCGCTCGTCGTGGCCGTGACAGCGACGATCGTCGAACGGGGCCTCAACACCACAGTCCTGAAGGAAGGGTGAATCATGCAGGACGAGTTCGTGCTGGTGGCCGAGAGGCTGTCCATGAGTGTGCCCGGCCGGGTGCTCTGGAAGGGGGTGGACCTCACGGTTGCCCCGGGCGAGCGTCTCGCCCTGGTGGGACCCAGCGGCTGCGGCAAGACCACGCTGCTGAACTGCCTCGCCGGCCTGGAGTCCCCCGGCGGAGGAAGCGTTCGTCTGGAGGGAACGGACCTCACGAGCGCGAGCGGGCGCACCATGCGGCGTCTGCGCCGTGACGTCCTGGGAGTCCTCTTCCAGGACCACGGGCTGGTGCCTACGCAGACCATCGGGCAGAACCTGGACTATGGCTTCTCCGGGCGCACTGTGCGCCGCGCGGACCGGCCGGCCATGCGTGCCCAGGTGCTCGACCGTGTGGGTGTGAGTCACTCCCCGCAGACCAAGACACTGACCCTGAGTGGTGGCGAACAGCAGCGGGTCGCTCTGGCGCGGCTGCTGCTGCAGAATCCCCGCGTGGTGTTCGCCGACGAGCCCACGGCGTCACTCGACGACGGCAACGTCCAGGTCGTCCAGAGGGTCTTCGACGAGATGGCCTCCCGGGGTACGGCCATCGTGATGGCGACGCACGACGACCGCATGATGCGTTGGGCGGATTCGATGTTCGACCTCTCGGCGGCTGTGGGCCGCGCAGCCTGACCTCATGCCGCCTCGTCGGGCTCGGCGGCCAGGGTGCGCAGGGCCGCCCGGTCGTACTTGCCGGGGCCGGTGAGCGGCATCGTGTCCACCCAGCGCACGGCACGGGGGAGAGCCTCGGGGGCCAGCTCGGTGCGCAGGGCGTCGCGGAGGGCGGCGAGCGAGGGGGCGCTGCCGGCATCGCCCTCTCCGTGGCGCGGTACGGCCACCACGGTCACCCGCTGCCCCCACACCGGGTCCGGGGTGCCCACCACGGCGCACTCGGCCACCTGCGGCAGGCGCGCCACCGCATCGGCCACCACGTGAGGCGACACCTTGAGCCCCCCGGTGGCGATGAGGTCGTCCGC
>NZ_KV824391.1:0-5104 GCF_001816045.1 Kytococcus sp. HMSC28H12 | reverse complement strand
GGCACGGCGCGTCCCGCGGCATCGGCCCGGCGGTCCTGCCCGGGCACCACCACCAGGGCCATGTACGGCACCGTGGCGGGGTCCACCTCGGCCACGGGCAGCACCCGCTGCGTGCCGCGGCTGGCGTGCTCCACGTACACGGCGCGGTCCAGCACCCCGGCCTGGCGCAGCGCCTCGCGGACGGTGGGGAAGGTGCGGCCCAGCTTCATCACCACGGCGGCGTCGGTGTCGGCCAGGCGACGCGCCAGTTCGGCCACCGGCAGGGTGCCCGGCAGCACGGTGAGCACGTCCTCGTGGCGGCACAGCCCGGTGCCGACGGCGGCGGTGGCGGCCGAGGGGGAGGTCACCCCGGGCACCACCTCGACGGTGAACTCCTCGCCGAGCAGGTCGCGCACGTACATGGGCGAGCCGTAGAAGAGCGGGTCGCCCTCGGCCAGCAGCACCACGTCGCGCCCGGCGCGCAGGTGCTCGCCCAGGCGGGCGGCGCACTCGGCGTAGAAGGCCGCCAGGCGCTGGTGGTAGTCCTCGGTCGGGCCGGTGGTGACCGGGTAGACGAGCTCCTCCTCGGTCACGCCCTCGCCCAGGAACCCGGCCGCGATGGCGCGCGCGGTGCTGGGTCGGCGCGGGGCGCGGTGGTAGGCCACCACCGGCGCGGCAGCGATGAGGCGCTCTGCCCTGCGCGTGACCAGCTCGGGGTCGCCCGGTCCCACCCCGACGACGTGCAGGGTCCCCGCGGTCACAGGATCTCCTGCGCGGTGGCCAGGGCGTTGAGCGCCGAGGCGGCCAGGGCCGACCCGCCCCGGCGACCGTGGACGGTGAGCCACGGCACCTGGCCGCCGGGCAGGTCGGCGTCGTCCAGGCGGTGGGCGGCCAGGGCCTCCTTGGACTCCGCCGCACCGACGAATCCCACCGGCATCCCGACGATCGCCGCCGGCCGCGGGGCCCCGGCGTGGAGCATCTCCAGCAGGTGGAACAGCGCCGTGGGTGCGTTGCCGATGGCCACCACCGCCCCCTCCAGGTCCGGCTCCCACAGCGACACCGCGGCGGCCGAGCGGGTGGTGCCCCACGCCTCGGCCAGGCCGGCGGTGCGGTCGTCGCGCAGCAGGCAGCGCACGGCGTTGTCCGCCGGCAGACGAGCGGGGGTGATGCCGGCGGCCAGCATCCGCGAGTCGGTGAGGATCGGCGCCCCGGCCTCCAGCGCGCCGCGGGCTGCGGCGACCACGTCGGGGTGCCCGGCCACCACCGCCGGCAGGGAGGTGTCGCCTGCCGCGTGCACCATCCGCACCGCCACGGGGTGCAGCGCCTCGGGCAGGTGGGTCAGGTCGGTCTCGCGCCGGATGGTGGCGAAGGACTCGCGGTAGATGGCCCGCCCGTCGGTCTCGTACGGGTAGGTGCGGGGCGGGGCGAGGGGCTCAGCCTCGGTCATCGAGGGCCTCCAGGACGTCGTCGGGGGAGGTGGGCAGCACCACCCGGGCGCCGGGCGGACGGCCGCAGGCGCGCGCACATCCCACCACGTGCACCGTCGGGCCGGTGGCGGAGGTGGCGGTGCCCGCCGCTGCACGGGCCCAGGTGAGGGTGGGCACGTCGGTGCGCGTGCAGTGCGGTGCGCCGATGCAGGCGGTGGTGCGGGCCAGGGCGTCCTCGGGGGTGGTGAGCAGGCCGGTGGCCGCCAGCGCCGGCTCGCTGCCGGGGGCGGCGTCGCGCAGCACGAGGGCGCGGGTGGGGGTGACGACGAGGTCGGTGCAGGCGGCGGCCACGGCCTCGGCCTGGGTGGGGGTGAGCAGGCCGAGGGGGACGGCGACGACGAGTTCGCGGCCGTCCGGGGTGCGGCCTGGGGTGGGCGTCGGCGCGGGTCGCAGGGTCGCCCCGGGCGCGGGCCCCCAGCCGGCGAGGACGGGGGAGTCCTCGGGCAGGTCGCGCAGGTTCCACGCGCCCGCGCTGGGACGGTGGGCCAGGAAGCGGAGCATGAGGTCCGCCACCGCGGCGGGCAGGTCGTTGCGCGTGCACGGGCGGGCACGGCCGGCGGCCAGCAGCGTGCCGTGGGTGGCGCCGTCGGCGTCGGGGCGCCACGCGACGTCGAAGGGCAGGTCCAGGTGCGTGCCGGCGGCATCGGTCAGCACGGTGAGCCACCGTCCGGGCAGCTCGGCCAGGGCGGGCTCGGCCAGGACGGCGGCGTCCACCGCCCCGACGAGACCGTCGAGCGAGCGGTCCGGGGCGGCCACCAGGGTGCGGGCGCGCTCGTGGGCGTCCGAGGGCAGCAGGCCGAGCTCCCGGACCCCGCGCTCGAGGGCCGGGGGCACCGCATCGGGCAGGCCGCGCAGCTGCAGCGACCCACGCGAGGTGAGCTGCAGGAAGGGGGCGCCGTGCTGGGCGGCGAGCCGGGCCAGGTGCACGAGGGAGGTGGCCGGGAGGCGCCCTCCCGTGACGCGCACCCGCACCAGGGGCCCGTCTGCGGCGTGGTGCGGGCGGAGCACGCCCGGGCACCGGTCGGGGGCGTCGTGGGCGTGGGGGGCGGTCACGCGCGGCACTGTAGACGAGGCGGCTCGGGCTGCCCGGGCCGCGTTCGTGGCCCCGGTCCGCGCTGCCTCGGCCGGAGGCACGACCCAGACCGGGATCGCGCGCCAGACCGGGCGGGGCCAGCCGGAGATCTCCCGCATCCTGCGATTCCACGGCACGAGCGAGGGGGACCGCGTGCTCCGCCGGCACGCCGCCGTTCTGGCGCGTCCGGTGGGCCTCGTGCCCGAACCCGCCCTCCATCCCCTCATGGAGGAGCGCGTGCTCGCCGAGGCAGTGCCCCTCTGAACCTCTGACTGACCGCTCAGATGACCTCCCGGTCGCCGGGATACGCTGCGGCCGGCCCAGCGTGGCCCGAGCCACATCCGCGTCCCCGAGCCCGAGGAGCCCCCGTGACCCGCATCGCCCTGGTGTCGACCTCCGACACCGACCTCCTGAGCGCCCGCGCCAGTGGCGCCGACTACGCGGTGGTCAACCCGGCGCGCACGGACCCGGCGACCGCGGTCCACGGGGCCGACGTGGTGGTGGTGCGCCTGCTCGGCGCCCCCCAGGACCTGCCCGACCTGTGGCCCGGCATGCAGGCCACGGTCGATGCGGGCACGCCCGTCGTGGTGCTCGGCGGCGAGCAGGCCCCCAACGCCGCCCTCATGGAGCTCTCCACCACCCCGGCCGGCGTCGCGTCCACCGCGCACGGCTACCTGGCCGAGGGCGGACCGACCAACCTGGCCTCGCTGCACGCCTTCCTGGGCGACACGCTCCTGCTCACCGGCGAGGGCTTCGACCCCGTGGTGCCCACCCCGGCCTGGGGCGTCGCCGAGCGCCCGGGCGCCACGCCCACCGAGGGCGGCCCCCGCATCGGCATCCTCTACTACCGGGCCCAGCACGTGGCCGGCAACACCGCGTACGTGCACGCCCTGGCCGATGCCGTGGACGCCGCCGGGGGCGCCGGTGAGCCGGTGTTCGTCTCCTCCCTGCGCGACGCCGAGACCGAGCTGCTGGAGCACCTGCGCCGCTACGACGGTCTGGTGACCACAGTGCTGGCCGCCGGCGGCACCCGGGCCGCGGACGCCTCCGCCGGGGGCGCCGAGGACGCCTGGGACGTGGCCGACCTGGCCGCCCTGGACGTGCCGATCGTGCAGGGCCTGTGCCTCACGTGGAGCCGCGCCGAGTGGGAGGCCTCCGACGACGGCCTCTCACCCATGGACGTGGCCACCCAGGTGGCGGTGCCCGAGTTCGACGGGCGCATCATCTCGGTGCCGTTCAGCTTCAAGGAGCTCGACGCCGACGGGCTGCCCACCTACGTGGCCGACCCCGAGCGCGCCGCCCGCGTGGCCGGCACCGTGGTCAACCACGCCCGCCTGCGCACCGTCCCGCCGGCTGAGCGGCGCATCGCCGTGGTGCTCTCGGCGTACCCCACCAAGCACTCGCGCATCGGCAACGCGGTGGGCCTGGACACGCCCGTCTCCACCATCCGCCTGCTGCGCGCGATGCGGGAGGCCGGGTACGACCTCGGCGCGCCCGGCGAGGTGCCGGGCCTGGACGGCGTGGAGCCGGTGGAGGGCGAGCACCCGGACACCACCGCGGGCAACGCGCTCATCCACGCCCTCATCGCCGCCGGCGGGCAGGATCCCGAGTGGCTCACCGACGCGCAGCTGGGCGACGCGCACGTGCGCATCCCCGCGGCCACCTACCGGCGGTGGCTCGAGGCGCTGCCCGCTGAGCTCACCGACGCGATGACCGAGCACTGGGGGCAGGCGCCGGGCGAGCTGTTCGTCGACTTCTCCCGCGACCCCGAGGGCGAGATCGTCACTGCCGCGATCCGCGCCGGCAACGTGGTGCTGCTCGTGCAGCCGCCGCGCGGCTTCGGGGAGAACCCCATCGCGATCTACCACGACCCGGACCTGCCGCCCACCCACCACTACCTGGCCACCTACCGCTGGGTGGCCGAGGAGTTCGGTGCGCACGCCGTGGTGCACGTGGGCAAGCACGGCAATCTCGAGTGGCTGCCGGGCAAGTCGCTGGGCATGTCCGCGGCCTGCGGCACCGATGCCGCCCTGGGCTCGCTGCCGCTGGTCTACCCCTTCCTCGTGAACGACCCGGGCGAGGGCACCGAGGCCAAGCGCCGCGCCCACGCCACGGTGGTGGACCACCTCATCCCGCCGATGGCGCGCGCGGAGAGCTACGGCGACATCACTCGCCTGGAGCAGTTGCTCGACGAGTACGGCAGCGTCTCGGTGATGGACCCGGCCAAGGCCCCGGCCCTGCAGACGGAGATCTGGACCCTCATCCGTGCCGCCGAGCTGCACCACGACCTGGGCCTGGAGGACATGCCCGGCGAGGACGACTTCGACGACTTCGTCATGCACGTGGACGGGTGGCTGTGCGAGATCAAGGACGTGCAGATCCGTGACGGGCTGCACGTGCTCGGGCAGGCGCCGGAGGGCGAGCAGCTGGTGGACCTCGTGACGGCCGTGCTGCGCTCGCCGCAGATGTTCGGTGGGCAGCGCGGCGGCATCCCCGGGCTGCGCACCGCGCTGGGCCTGGTGGAGGGCTCGGACGACCGCGTGGCCACCGACCGCGCCGAGGAGCG
>NZ_KV824390.1:0-16234 GCF_001816045.1 Kytococcus sp. HMSC28H12 | reverse complement strand
CACGACCAGACACCCACGACAGCACCACACCCGGAGCGGGGAGCACCTCATGGAGAAGAAGACGGCGCAGACGGTGGCCGGAGTCGGCCTGCTCGGGGCGGGGGGCGTGGTCCTGGCCATGGCGTTCTCCGGCGCGTTCGACCACAGCGAGCCGCCGGTGGAGGAGCACTCGCCGGTCATCGCGGCGCCCTCCACTCCGGGGGAGTCCCCGGCGGACGCCTCGCCGAGCCCGGCGGAGTCCACCTCCGACTCCGCCGGTGGGGAGAGCACCTCCTCCGATGCGGCCTCCACCAGCAGCTCCTCCTCGGGCAGTTCGGGCGCCGCCTCGGCCAGTGAGCCCACGGACGCCGCCAGCACGTCCGAGGGCATCGCCTCCGGTGAGCCGCACCCGGCCGAACCGACCGCCCCTTCCAGCAGCGCCGCCCCGGAGCCGACCTCCCAGCCCGGCCAGGAGTCCTCGACGACCGACGCGGAGCCGAGCCCGACGCGCAGCGCGACGGCGACCGAGCCGTCCCGGGAGCCTTCCAGCACCTCGGAGCCCTCCGCCTCCGCGCCCTCGACCCCGGCACCGCGCCCGAGCAGCCCGAAGCCGAGCTCGACCCCCGAGCCGTCGCCGACCACGCCGGAGGACGACCACGCCAAGCCCGGGGACCCGGTGGCCGCCCCGGTGCAGCTGACCATCCCCAGCATCGGCTTCGACCAGCAGGTCTCCGAGGTGGGCCTGACCTCCAAGGGCACGCTCAATCCCCCACCCGGCGTCACCGGCTGGTACGGCAAGACGGTGAAGCCCGGTGAGGACGGTGTGAGCGTCATCGCCGGCCACGTCACCTTCGGCCCGCCGGACGTCTTCTACCACCTGCCCGACGTGAAGCCGGGCCAGACCTTCACCACCAAGGACGCCGACGGCCGGGTCCGCGAGTGGAAGATCGACCTGGTCGAGCACATTGACAAGGTGGCCCTCTCGCGCGACTCGCGCATCTGGGGCCCCTCGAGCACGCCCAAGCTCGCCCTGGTGACCTGCGACCCGGACACCCCGCGCACCGACGGGCACTCCGCGGTCAACGTGTTCGTCCTGGCCTCCCCGGCGTGACGGGCACCCCCGCCCCGCGCGAGCTGGCCGTGTTGCGCCACGGCCAGGCGCACCCCGCGGCACCCGGCGGGGACGACGCCGCGCGGGAGCTCACCGACCACGGCCGCGCGGAGGCCCGCCGTGCCGGTCGTCAGCTCGCGGCCCGATGGGGTGCGGTCGACCACGTGCTGCACTCCAGCGCGGTACGCACCACTCAGACCTGGCAGGAGATGGCCGGCGAGCTCCCCGCGGTGGCCGCCGAGGCGGTCTGGCCCACCCCACAGGTCTACGAGGCCGGGCTGGTCGAGCTCCTCGCGGCCCTGGGCGACCTGCCGGACGAGGCCCGGCAGGTGGTGCTCGTGGGGCACGCGCCGGGCGTCCCCACCCTCGTGGGGCACCTGACCGGCGTGTGGCCCGAGGGTTGGGCGACCGGCGAGGTGGGCGTGCTGGCCCTGCCGGACGACCTGGCCTGGGCGGACCTGCACGAGGGCTGCGCGGCGCGCCTCGGCTGAGACGGCCACGCGCTGTCCGCGGACCACCCAACGGTTACCGTGGGCGCCGTGTCCACCACGAGCGCTGCCACCGACCCGAACCTGCTGCCCGACGACGCCCGGGAGGTGACCGTCTCCGTGCCCACCGCCGCGTGGGTGCAGTCCCTCGGGGGGCCGGAGGGGAGGGTGACCGGCGCCGCCCGCACCGTGCACCTGGAGCACTGGGAGGGCACCACGCGCCGGCAGGACGACCCGGAGCGTCCGCTGGTGGCCGCCGTGCCGCCGCAGTTCTCCATGACGCCCGGTGCCGTGGCCGAGTACGCCACGCAGCCGCACCTGCGCTGGGCATGGGCGCTGAGCGCCGGGTTCGACCACCTCGACAAGCGCCTGCCGGCCACCGTGGGCATCTGCAACGCGCGGGGCGTGCACGAGGAGAGCACCGCCGACCACGCCCTGGCGCTGACCCTCGTGGGCCTGCGCTCCCTGGAGACGCTGCGCGACGCGCAGGTGGAGGGCCGCTGGGAGGTGCGCACGGGCCCGGAGTGGCGCGCCCGGCAGACCTCGCTGCACGAGGCGCGCGTGCTGGTGGTGGGCTACGGCGCCATCGGCAAGGCCATCGCGCGGCGTGTGGCGGCCTTCGGGGCGCACGTCGAGGCCGTGGCCACCTCCGCCCGCCCGGGTGACGAGCACGTCCGGGCGGTGCACGCCATCGACGACCTGCACGCCCTGCTGCCGCAGTTCGACGTGGTCGTGCTCATCACGCCGCTGACGGAGCGGACCAAGGGGCTGATGGGTGCCCGCGAGATGGAGCTCATGAAGCCCGGCGCGCTGCTGGTGAACGTGGCCCGTGGCCCGGTGGTGGACACCGACGCGCTGGTGGCGGCGGCCGGTTCCGGGCACATCCGGGCCGCCGTGGACGTCACCGCCCCCGAGCCGCTGCCCGAGGGCCACCCGCTGTTCAGCACGCCGGGGGTGTTCGTGACCCCGCACCTGGCCAGTGCCACGGCCGGCATGGAGGACCGTCAGCTGTCCCTCGTCGGGGCGCAGCTGCAGCGTCTGGCCGACGGCGAGGCCCTGCAGAACGTGGTGCGCACCCCGCAGGAGCAGGCGTGAACGCCCCGCAGCAGCCCGGCACCCCCGCGCACGACGCCGCGCACGCCGACGCCACGCGCCCCGGCAGCACCGCGTGGTGGGGGCCCTGGGACGCCGACCGCTCCGTCGTGGCCGACCGCGAGGTGGCCGTCATCGGCTTCGACGCCACGGCCGAGCTGCACGCCCAGAACCTGCGCGACTCCGGCGTGGACGTGCGCGTGGGCGCCGAGCCCGGCACCCCCGAGCACGACGCCGCGCAGGCCGAGGGCTTCTTCACCCTGCCGGTGGCCGATGCCGTGCAGGACGGTGAGCTGGTGGTCATCGGCACCGCCCACCTGGAGGCCGTGGCCGCCGTGCTCACCGACGAGCAGGTGCTGGTGCTCACCTCGGCCGCGGCGGGGCGTGCGCTGCGTGGGTCGGGCATCCGGCACCGCGGCGTGATCCTCCTCGTGGAGGTGCTGGGGGAGCCGGTGGCCACCCGGCAGGCGTACGTGGACGGCCGCGGTGGCCCGGCGGTGGTGGCCGTGGTGGCCCGTGGCACCGGGTCCGGCCACGAGCTGACGCTCACGCTCAACCCCACCGCCGCCCCGGCCGCCCCCGATGCCCGCGGGGACGCCGCGCAGCGCCTGGCCGTGGCCTACGCCGACGTGGTGGGGGCCACCCGTGCGGCCGCCATCGGGGTGGACGCCCTGGACTGGGCCGTCGCCGCGGACTTCGCCGACACCCGGGTGACCCCGCTGCTGGAGGCCGTGCTGGCCGCCGGCCGAGACGCGCTCGTTGCGCAGGGCTTCGACCCGGTGGTGGCCGACCTCGCGGTGCTGCACCGCCTCCAGTCCACCTGGGAGGCGCTCGGCCACGAGGGTGCACGCCCGAGTGCCGCCGACGAGCACCGTGAAGAGGTGGCCCGCCTCACCGGTCCGGCGCCCCGCTCGCGCTCCCGCCGCACCGCCCCCGTGGACGACGACGCCACCGCGGCCGCCCGGCACGCACGCCTCGGCGAGGCCTTCGGGGGCGCCCGGTAGCCTCGTCCCCACATCGCGTGGTCCGCGTCACACCCATCCCGGAGTCCGGCGGGTGCGCACACCCACCGAGCAGAGCCCGACACCGCCCAAGTCCCGAGGAGCCCCCATGGCAGACCGCCCCGAGTTCGTCGTCGCCCCGACCGAGTCCCCCGCCCCCGAGGCCGACCGCCTGAAGGTGCTGGAGGACCCCGGCTTCGGCGTGCACTTCACCGACCACATGGCCGTGGTGGACCACACCACCGCCGACGGCTGGCACAACGGCCGCGTGGTGCAGTACGCCCCCATCGCCCTGGACCCGGCCGCCTGCGTGCTGCACTACGCGCAGGAGATCTTCGAGGGCATGAAGGCCTACCGCCACGCCGACGGCAGCATCTGGACCTTCCGCCCGGAGAAGAACGCCGCCCGTCTGCAGCGCAGCGCCCGCCGCCTGGCCATGCCCGAGGTGCCCGAGGAGATCTTCCTGGAGGCCATCCGTCAGCTTGCGCAGATCGACCAGGCGTGGGTGCCGGAGGCCGCCGAGGGCTCCGAGACCTCCCTGTACCTGCGCCCCTTCCAGATCGGCACCGAGGCCTTCCTCGGCGTCCGCCCGTCGCAGGCCAGCCAGTTCTACGTCATCGCCTCCCCGTCCGGGCCGTACTTCCCGTCCGGTGTGAAGCCGGTGGACATCTGGGTCTCCCGCAACTACCACCGCGCCGGCTTCGGCGGCACGGGCTTCGCCAAGTGCGGCGGCAACTATGCCGCCTCCCTGGCCGCCCAGGTGGAGGCCGGCGAGCACGGCTGCGCCCAGGTGCTCTTCCTCGACGACCGCGAGGAGAAGTGGGTCGAGGAGCTGGGCGGCATGAACCTGTTCTTCGTGTTCTCGGACGGTTCGATCGTCACCCCGCCCACCAGCGGCACCATCCTCGAGGGCGTGACGCGCATGTCCCTGGTGGAACTGGGCCGCGACGCCGGCCACGAGGTGACCGAGCGCCCCATCAGCCTCGACGAGGTGACCACCGGCATCGCCGACGGCACCATCACCGAGGTGTTCGCCTGCGGTACCGCGGCGGTCATCACGCCGGTGGGCTCCTTCCGCACCGAGGAGGACACCTGGACCGTCGGCGGCGAGGGCCGCTCGGAGGACCTGGACGAGTCCTACCCGGTGACCATGACGCTGCGCCGCACGCTCACCGACATCCAGTACGGCCGCGCCGAGGACACCAAGGGCTGGATGCACCGCCTCGTCTGATCAGACGGGCCGGGCTCAGGTCCCCAGCACTGCGGCGGTGACTCCCAGGAGTCGCCGCCGCAGTGCGTTGCCCCGCTCGCTGAAGCCGCGCTGCTCGGCCACGTACTGCGCCTTGCCCTCGGGGGTCTCGATGCGGACCGGCTCGTACCCCCAGTCGCGCAGGTCGTAGGGAGAGGCGCGCATGTCCAGCTCGCGCACGTCGCGGGCCAGCTCCAGGCAGTCCACCAGCAGGTCGCCGGGCACCAGCGGGCCCAGGGTGGCGGCCACCTTGTAGAGGTCCATCGTGGCGTGCAGGCACCCGGGCTGCTCGAAGGCGGTGCGGTCGCGCGGGCCGGGGGAGAGGGTGTTGAGCCCGCGGGCGGAGTCGGTGAAGAACCGGAACGCGTCGAAGTGGCTGCACGCGATGGTGTGGCTCTCGGTGACGGCGTCGGTGCCCTCGCGGCCCAGGCGCAGGGGCACGCCCCCGTGGCGGCGGTCGTCGGCCTCCAGGCCGTGCACCATGGCCCACTCGTGCAGGCCGAAGCAGCCGAACCGTGCCGGGCGGTTCGCCGTGGCCTCGAGGACGGCGTGCCAGCGGCGCACCGTGTCGCCGCGGCGGGCCATGAACGCGGCGGCGTCCACGGTGACGGCGTCGCCCTCGGGGGTGTCGAGGGCCCGGTGTTCCTTCCACCCGGCGCGCTCACCGGCATCGAGCAGGGCCACGCCGACGCCGGGGTGCCACCGCCGCACCTCGGCCGGGCGCCAGCGGTAGTAGACCCACAGGAAGTCCTCCACCGGGTGCTTCTCCCCGCGGGCGCGGCGGGCCAGGTGCGGCCCCGCGATGGCGTCGACACGTGCCTCGTGCGCGGCCTGCAGCGGCTCCCACGCGGAGCGGGGCAGGACGGTCGGCGCGGGGTGCGTCACGGCACGGGAGGTGGGGGAGGGGCACATCGCGGCGCAGTCTAGGTCCGCCGGGGCAGGGTCGGGCCGGGCTGGGCCGCGTCTGCCTTCGTCGCACGCGAGGCCTCTCCGCGCACGGGACAACGGCTGGGCTCCCCGAGTGCACCCCCGGCCGCGCACGCGAAACCTCCCCGCGTACGGGAAGAGTGCTCCCCGCACGCGCACCATCCCGTGCCACCAGCACCCTTCCCGTGCGGCGAGGGGTTTCCCGTGCGGCGGGAGCCCGGCCGGCACGGAGCGCCGCTCGATCCGCGCGACCCACCCTCCGGCACGTCACTCCGTCATCCCACCCACCTCACGCCTCTCCGCCACCGGCAATCGCCCGGTGCCGGATGAGGCCATGACCCACCGCGCCCCCGCCTCGTCCCCCGTCCACGACCGCCTCGAGCCCGGGCGCGTCCACGACGCCTCCAGTCTCACCGCGGGGACATCGCCATGTTCGATGCGGTGACCCCCCGCCCGCTGGAGGACCACCCCGCGCTGGAGGACGCCCCGCTGGAGCGGATGCTTCTGGTGCAGGAGGCTGGGCCGACCGGCCAGGTCGTGCTGCACCTGGGTGGGTCCGCGGACTCCCGCAGCTGAGCAGACCGCGGCATGGAGCGCCACCCCGCTCGCGCTCGTAGACTCGCCCCATGCGCATCTGCCGGTTCACCGACGACTCCGACGAGCCCCGCTACGGCCTCATGGACGGCGAGGGCACCAAGATCGCCGAGATCACCGGCGACCCCCTCTACACCTCCATCGAGCTCACGGGCCGCACCTTGACCACCGAGGACGTGCGCCTCCTGGCCCCGGTGATCCCCCGCTCCAAGGTGGTGGGGGTCCGTCGCAACTATGCCGACCACGCCGCCGAGCTGGGCAACGAGGTCGATGCCGAGCCGGGCCTCTTCCTCGTGCCCAACACCGCCGTCGTGGGCCCCGGCGACCCGGTGGTCATCCCGGCGCTCACCCAGGAGGTCTCCTACGAGGGCGAGCTGGCCGTCGTCATCGGCCGCATGTGCAAGGACGTCTCGCCGGACGAGGTGCGCTCGGTGATCCTGGGCTACACCTGCGCCAACGACGTGACCGCCCGCGACCTGCAGAAGTCCGACGGCCAGTGGGCCCGCGCCAAGGGCATGGACACCTTCTGCCCGCTCGGCCCGTGGATCGAGACCGAGCTGGACACCGAGGACCTCGTGGTCCGCACCCGCCTCGACGGCGAGGTGGTGCAGGACGGCCGCACCGCCGACATGGTGTTCGACGTGCCGGCCATCGTCTCCCACGTCTCCAAGGCGTTCACCCTCCTGCCCGGCGACGTCATCCTCACCGGCACGCCCGCCGGCGTGGGCCCGGTGACCGCCGGCCAGCGCGTGGAGGTCTCCATCCAGGGCATCGGGCGGCTGTCCAACCCCTTCGTCTCCGCCGAGGAGTGAGCGGCACCCCTCCACCCTCGATGCCGGGGTGGGGCTACCGGGGAACTGCCGGTTGCCCCACCCCTGTGTCCTCGGCCACCTCCCGACGGCGCGAGGAGGCCTCTCCACCGGGGGAGGGGGTGGGGGCCTCCGACCACGGACGTACCCTGTGGCGCATGTCCACGGCACCCATCGGCATCTTCGACTCCGGCCTCGGTGGCCTCACGGTCGCCCGCGCGGTCCTGGACCACCTGCCCCGCGAGTCGACGATCTACCTCGGGGACACGCTCCACGCCCCCTACGGCCCGCGCCCCATCGCCGAGGTGCGCCGTCTGGCCCTGAACTCGCTGGACGCCCTGGTGGAGCGCGGTGTCAAGGCCCTGGTCATCGCCTGCAACTCGGCCTCGGCCGCGGTGCTGCACGACGCCCGGGAGCGTTACGACGTCCCCGTCATCGAGGTGATCCGCCCAGCCGCCCGCCGCGCCGCCGGCATCACCCGCTCGGGCCGGGTGGGCGTCATCAGCACCCTCGCCACCCACACCTCGGGCGCCTACCGCGACGCGTTCGCCGCCGTGCCCAGCGTGCAGCTGCACTCCCAGCCGTGCCCGCGCTTCGTGGAGTTCGTGGAGGCCGGCACCGTCACCGGCCCGGAGGTGTTCGCCGCGGCCACCGAGTACCTCACCCCGCTCAAGGAGGCGGGCGTGGACACCCTCATCATGGGGTGCACCCACTACCCGCTCCTGCGCGGCGTGCTGGCCTACGAGATGGGGCCCGAGGTGTCGCTCGTGTCGTCCGCGGAGGAGACCGCCGCCGAGCTGCTGCGCACCCTGGCCGACCGCGACGAGCTGGCCCCCGAGCACTCGGCACCCACGCACACCTTCCTCACCACCGGCGACCCGGCCCAGTTCGGGGAGCTGGCCCGCACCTTCCTGGGCCCCGAGGTCTCCGCCGGCAACACCCACCGCCTGCCCGTGCCCACGGAGGTGCCCCCCACGGGTGCCGTCCCCACCCTCGATGCCGGGGGAGGGGCCACCGCATGAGGCTCACCGTGGTGGGGTGCTCGGGGTCCTTCGCGGGGCCCGAGTCGGCCGCGTCCTCCTACCTGGTGGAGCACGAGCACGAGGGCCGCACCTGGCGGCTCGTGCTCGACCTGGGCTCCGGCGCGCTGGGTGCCCTGCAGCGGTACACCGACCCCACGGCCGTGGACGCGTACTGCATCAGCCACCTGCACCCGGACCACGTGGTGGACCTGTGCGGCCTGTTCGTGCTGCACCACTATGACCCGCGCGCCCCGCACACCGAGCGCATCCCCGTCCACGGCCCGGCGGCGCTGCGTCAGCAGATGGACTGCGTCTACGGCTCCCCGTCGGGGGAGAGCCTCACCCGCTCCTTCGCCTACCACCCGGTGGGCGACGGCCACACCACGCAGGTGGGGCCGTTCACCCTCACGTGGACCCGGGTGAACCACCCGGGCGACGCGTACGGCCTGCGGGTGGAGGCGGGCGGCTGCACCGTGGCGTACACCGGCGACACCGATGACACCCCTGCCCTGGATGGCCTGCTGGCCGGCGCGGACCTCGTGCTCTCGGACTGCGCCTTCGTGGAGGGGCGCGACACCGCCCAGGGCATCCACCTGTCCGGGCGTCGCGCGGCCGTGGCGGCGCAGCGTGCCGGGGGAGTGGGCGCCCTGGTGCTCACCCACGTGCCGCCGTGGAACGACCCGGAGGTCTCCGTGGCGGAGGCGCGCGAGGTGTGGGACGGCCCGCTGCAGGCCGCCCACCCCGGCCTGGTGCTCGAGCTCGTCCCGCGCGACTGCTCGGTGACCCCCGCCTGAGCTGGCCCGGCGCACCCCGCCGGCCCCACTGGATCGAGGAATCGCGAGAGGAGCGACCGTGAGCCGTTCGTCAACCCTGGTGCCCGGACTGGTGGCCTGCCTGGTGGCGGGCCTGGTGTCGATGGGGGCGGCCCGGTTGGTGGGCGCGGCCGTGCCCGCCGTGAGCCCGCTCCTGGTGGCCATCCTGCTCGGCATCCTCGTGGGTAACCTGGCCAGCCTCCCGGCCGGCTGGGGCCCGGGGCTGGGGGCGGGCAGCAAGACGTTGCTGCGCACCGGCATCGTGCTGCTGGGGCTCCAGGTCTCGCTGGCGACCATCGCCGACCTGGGGTGGAAGGTCGTCCTCGCCGTCGTGCTCGTGGTGGCGGTCGGCCTGGCGACGGCGGTGCTGGCCGGGCGCCTGCTGGGCGTCCGCCCCGGGCTGGCGCTGCTCGTGGGGGCGGGCTTCTCCATCTGTGGTGCGGCGGCGGTGGCCGCGGCCGACGGCGTGGTGGACGCCGAGGACGAGGACGTGGCGGTCGCCCTGGCGCTCGTGGTGCTCTTCGGCACGCTCATGATCCCCGCGGTGCCGTTGCTGGGCGGGCTCCTGGGCCTGGACGACCGCACCATCGGCCTGTGGGCCGGGCTGTCGGTGCACGAGGTGGCGCAGGTGGTGGCCGTCGGCGGCATCGTGGGCGGGGCCGCGCTGGCGGTGGCCGTGGTGGCCAAGCTGGCGCGCGTGGTGCTGCTGGCCCCGGTGATGGTGGGCTTCGCGACCCTGCGCCGCCGCCAGCTGCGCGCGGGCGAGGGCGCGGCGGGTGGCACGGCTGGCGGCTCCAACGACGTGACGCTGCCGCCGATCGTCCCGGCGTTCGTGGTGGCCTTCCTGGCGATGGTGCTCGTGCGCACCTGGGTGCCGCTGCCCGAGCAGCTGCTCGAGGTGGTCAAGGTCCTGCAGACCCTGCTGCTCGCGGCCGCGATGTGGGCGCTGGGCACCGGGGTGCGCTGGGAGCGGCTGAGGACGGTCGGCGGTGCGCCGTTCGCGCTGGCCGGCATCACCACCGCCGTCGTGGCGGCGGTCGGGCTGGGCGGGGCGCTCGTCGCCTGATGCTCGGCCACCCGGCCGCACCCGGTGCGGGGAGCGTCGGCGTCGCCTGAGCGGCCCGTAGGCTCAGGTGCATGACCGACGCCCCCGCATCGCGCACCGTGAACGCCCCCGCCGACGCCGCCCCCACCCCCCGCCACGACGGCCGCGCGCCCGACCATCTGCGCGAGGTCCGCATCACCCGTGGCTGGCTCGACCATGCCGCCGGCTCGGTGCTCGTGGAGTTCGGCCGCACCCGCGTGCTGTGCGCCGCCTCCTTCCAGCCGGATGTCCCGCGCTGGCTGAAGGGTCAGGGCACCGGCTGGGTGACCGGCGAGTACGCCATGCTGCCGGCGGCCACCCACACCCGCAGCGACCGCGAGTCGGTCAAGGGCAAGGTGAAGGGCCGCACGCAGGAGATCTCGCGCCTGCTCGGCCGGGCGCTGCGGGCCGCGGTGGACACCTCCGCCCTGGGAGAGAACACCATCGTCATCGACTGCGACGTGCTGCAGGCCGACGGCGGCACCCGCACCGCCGCCATCACCGGCGCGTGGGTGGCGCTGGCCGATGCGGTGGCCGCCGGCAAGGCGTCCGGCGACATCGCCCCCGACGCTGTGGTGCTGCGCGATGCGGTGCAGGCCATCAGCGTGGGCATCGTGGACGGGCGCCCGGTGCTCGACCTGGACTACCCGGAGGACTCGACCGCCGGGGCGGACATGAACGTGGTGATGACCGGCGCCGGTGACCTGGTGGAGGTGCAGGGCACCGCCGAGGGGCAGACCTTCGACCGCGCCATGCTCAACGCGCTGCTCGACCTGGCCGAGGGCGGGTGCGCCACCCTGGCCGCCGCGCAGCAGGCCGCGCTCGGTCTCGAGGCGGGGGAGCGCCTCGTGGTGGCCTCCGGCGAGCAGGTGCCGGTGGACGGGCAGGGCGCCTGATGGCCACCCGCCGCATCGTGCTGGCCACGCGCAACCGGGGCAAGGTGCCCGAGCTGCAGCGCATCCTGGCCGAGTCCTTGCCGCACGAGGTGGAGGTCGTCACCCTGGCCGACGTGGCCCCCGACGCCCCGGACGTGGTGGAGAACGGCGCCACCTTCGAGGCCAACTCGCTGCTCAAGGCCCGTGCGGCCTGCGAGCTGACCGGGCTGTCCGCCATCGCCGACGACTCCGGCCTGTGCGTGGACGTGATGGGGGGAGCGCCGGGCATCTTCTCCGCGCGCTGGTCCGGTGGGCTCGTGGACTCCCAGGGACAAGGGCCGGGCGTGGCCAAGGACGCCGACAACAACGCGCTGCTGCTGGCCCAGCTGGCCGACGTGCCCGACGACGCCCGCGGGGCGCACTTCGCCTGCGTCATGAGCTACGTCGACCCCGACGGCACGGAGATCACCGAGCGTGGGGAGATGCACGGCAGCGTCCTGCGTGAGCCACAGGGGGAGAACGGGTTCGGCTACGACCCGATCTTCGCGGTGCGCAGCGGCGAGCTCGCGGAGGCCGGGTTCACGCCCGTGCGGGGTCCGGTGAGCAGCGCCGAGCTGCCCGCAGAGGTGAAGAACCGCGTGAGCCACCGCGGCAAGGCCACCCGGACCCTGGCGCAGCGGTTGTCCGAGCGGGGCTGAGCACGGGTGAACCCGCCCGGGTGAGCGCCTGTGGCCCCGCGACCCGTCGCCGGACGGGCCCCGGGGCCACGTGGATGAGCGGGCCGATCCTCAGGGGGCGTCGGGGAGGGGGTCTCCGTCGGGGTGGGTCCACTGGGCCCGGCGCCCGATGGCGAGCAGGGGACACAGCACGGCCGTGGCCCCGGGGAGGTAGGTCGCGAAGAGGCCGAACCCGTTCGCCGGGATGGGCCACAGATGGAGCAGGACCAGCACCACGATGACGAGCAACACCGGGATGGCCAGGAAGGCCGCCGCGACGCCACCGCCCCAGCCGTCGTGGCGGACAAGGGCCCGCCAGCAGCGGACCACCCCAAAGGTGATGAGCGACACCCACAGCACGTGCAGCGCCCCGATCCACTCGTACCAGACTGTCTCGACGAGTGCGACCAGCAGACCCAGCGCCAACAGCGTGCTGCGGATGTCGAGCCCGAGGTCCCGGTCGTGGGGGTGACTCCGGGTGATCGGGTGCATGGCCGTCCTCGTGGTCGGGCGCACCGTCGGCGCCGGTGACGAGAGGCTAGGGCCGCCGGCACATGAGGGGTGTCCACCTGGGGGGGGATTCCATCCGGAGGGGAGTAGTCGCCTGTCGCGCCATGCTTCACGGCTCGGCACTGCGCCCTTCCGTGCGAGGGTGGGGTGCATGACCTCGCCCCTCGTGCAGCGGATGCAGCCTTTCGGTACGTCGATCTTCGCTGAGATGACCCAGCGGGCCGTCGCGGCTGACGCGGTGAACCTTGGCCAGGGTGCCCCGGATTCCGGCACGCCTCCGGAGCTGATCGAGTGGGCGCACGAGGCGATGCTGGAGGGCCGTAACCAGTACCCGCCGTTCTGGGACGTGCCGGCGCTGCGCGAGGCGGTCGCCGCGCACCAGGGGCGCTTCCACGGGCTCGCTGTCGACCCGGCGCAGGTGTTGGTGACCGTCGGCGCCACCGAGGCACTCACGGCATCGATCCTGGCCCTCGTCGAGCCCGGTGAGGAGGTCGTGGTCATTGAGCCGGCGTACGACTCCTACGCCGCGGCCGTGGCGAGTGGTGTGGCCGGTGCCGCTGGCGCTGCCGGGTCTGGAGCTGGACCTCGAGACGCTGGGGGCGGCGTTCTCCGACCGCACCGCGATGGTGGTGGTCAACACCCCGCACAACCCGACCGGTGCGCAGAGTCGGAGCCCAGTGACGTCGCCCCCCTTCAGCGCCGGTGACGACGGGGCCGTCAGCAGCGCCGAGCTGCCCGCCGAGGTGAAGAACGCCATCAGCCACCGCGGCCGCGCCACCCGGGAGCTGGCCCGCCTTCTGGCTGAGATGGCCTGAGTGGTGAGGCGTTGGTGCCCCGTGGCGTGATCGCGTCACGGGGCCCCAACGTTCCTCAGGTGGCGTCGGGGAGCGGCTCTCCGTCGGGGTGGTCCCACCGAGGGCTGCGACCGATCGCGAGCAGCGGGCAGAGCACCGCAGTGGCCCCTGGGAGGTACCACAGGAAGGCGCCGAGCGAGTCAGGCGGCAGCGGCCACAGCTGTAGCGCCCCGATCAAGACCATGGTGAGCAACACCGGGATGGCCAGGAAAGCCGCCGCGACGCCACCGCCCCAGCCGTCGTGGCGGACAAGGGCCCGCCAACAGAGAACCACTCCCGCGGTGATGAGGGACACCCACAGCAGGTGGACCGCCCCGATCCAGCGGGACTTGTCCGTGTCTATCGCGGCGACCATCAGGCACGACGCCAACAGCGCGCTACGGATGTCGAGGCCTAGGTCACGCGGGTGCTTGAAGTGCGGGGTGCCGCGCATCAGATGCTCTTGGTGAAATATGCGGTCCAAGCACGCTGCCCAGGGCATCTCGTCAAGGGGAAAGCCAACTGGGGCGCGCTCAGGCACATGAAGCTTTCTGAGTACCTGTTCTGCACCTTGCGCCACGTCCCTCGGCGGTCACTCATCGCGTGCACCTCGTGCCGGGGCACATCAATTGAGTGCCCGTAGTAGTTGGCGCTCCCGTTGCGGTAGACCGTCCCTCGCAGCTGATAGGTAATCGGGCCCGCCGAGAAGCACAAGGGATTACCGATCTTGTGCTTGAGGGTGAACTGGGCCGAGCTGCTGTTGATCGAGACGTCGCGCAGGTACATTCCGGCGGGGCTGGCGGTCGCCGAGGCCACGGGCCGGGTACTGGTTCCGTCGGCATAGCGCACGGTGGGACTCACGTGACGCGTGAGGGTCACCTCCCGCTTGCCGTTGCGCCAGTCAGCGATCACGAGGGCCGCTGTGCGTGATCGTGTGGTCTGGTTGTACCCCGAGACCCATGACCGATTGTCTCCCTTGAACCAGATCTTGCCCCACGTCCAGCGTGGGTTGCAGGCAAGACCGGAGGGAACCGCAGCTCGTGCACCCGGGATGTAGGTCTTGTAGGACGTGTACATGGCGCCGTTGAGGGCAGCCGTCGTTCCAGCATCGTTGATGGTGACCGACTGTGTCTCTCCATTGGGGGCCTCGGCTGCGAACTCGTAACTGTCTGCGGCCAGCAGGCTGGGCTCCTCGTCCACGATGGACCCATCCTCGGAGATGGCGCCGAGCGGCTCACCATTCTTCAGGACCGTGGTGCCCTCGGCATCGGTGGACGCGACGGCGAGAACAGTGCGATCGGTCCCCTCCACGAGGGTTGCGACGGGCGCGAGTGCTGGTCGGACGGTTGTGCTGCCGCTGTACGTGACCTCGTCGGACCGGCTGTCCGTGACCGTTCCCTCGGTCTCGCTGTAGTAGCCGGAGGTCTTGGCCTCGTCCACGCTCTGGGCGCTGTCCGCCGTGCTGTCCAAGGCGACCGGCGCAAGGGCCTCCGTGAGGTATTCGGTGGCCTGGTACTGGTTGCCGGCTGCGTCTTGAAGCACCATCGTGCGCACGAGAGGGTCGGAGTCGTCTGTGGAGAGCACAGTGACCGGACGACCGTCTACCGTGATGCGTACTTCATCGCCGGAGTAGGTCGCGCTCAGGCCCTCCTCATTCGCCGTGGCCGGGAGGCCGAGCCCCGCGATCGAGCCAGTGAGAAGTGTTGCGGTGGTGAGGAGCCTCAGGGCGGTGCTGGGACGCATGATCGTCTCTCTGATTGGCGCACTGTCGGCGCGGATGGAAGAAACTTATGGTTCTCGGTCTCCGCAGGGTCTCCACCCGGGGGGGGATATGGGGGTACTCGGTGCGGGCGGCTTGCCGCCTCGCCACCGGCCGCTGATCCAGCCGCCCTTCCGTGCGAGGGTGGGGTGCATGACCTCGCCCCTCGTGCAGCGGATGCAGCCTTTCGGTACGTCGATCTTCGCTGAGATGACCCAGCGGGCCGTCGCGGCTGACGCGGTGAACCTTGGCCAGGGTGCCCCGGATTCCGGCACGCCTCCGGAGCTGATCGAGTGGGCGCACGAGGCGATGCTGGAGGGCCGCAACCAGTACCCGCCGTTCCTGGGTGTGCCAGAGCTGCGTGAGGCGGTCGCGGCGCACCAGCAGCGTTTCCACGGGCTGACGGTGGACCCGGCGCAGGTGCTGGTGACGGTCGGCGCCACCGAGGCGCTCACCGCATCGGTGCTGGCGCTGGTGGAGCCGGGGGAGGAGGTCGTGGTCATCGAGCCGGCGTACGACTCGTACGCGGCGGCCGTGGCGCTGGCCGGGGGAGTGGTGCGTCCGGTGCCGTTGGCCATGCCCGGCCTGGAGCTGGACCTCGAGGCGCTGGAGGCGGCGTTCAGCGACAAGACCGCGATCGTGGTGGTGAACACGCCGCACAACCCGACCGGCAAGCAGTTCACGCGCGAGGAGCTCGCCGCCATCGGGCGCTTGGCGCAGCGGTACAACGCGGTGATCCTGTCCGATGAGGTGTACGAGCACCTGGTCTACGATGGGGGCTCCCACCTGGGCCCGGCGATGGTGCCCGAGTGTGCCGACCGGACGCTGACGGTCAGCTCGGCGGGCAAGACGTTCGCGGTGACGGGGTGGAAGGTGGGGTGGGTGCACGGCCCGCAGGCGTTGGTGGATGCGGTGGCGAAGGTCAAGCAGTTCACCACCTTTGGCGTGGGGACGCCCTTCCAACCGGCGGTCGCACGCGGGCTGGCGCTGCCGGACGCGGTGTTCAGCGACCTGGCTGCGCTCCACGAGTGTCGGCGGGACAGGCTCGTGGCCGGCCTGCGCGATGCGGGGTTTGCCTGCGAGGTGCCGCCGGCGGGGTACTTCGTCATCGCCGACGCGGCCCCGTTGGGTGTCACGGACGCGTTGGCGTGGTGCCGCGCGATCCCGGAGGAAGCCGGGGTGGTGGGTGTTCCGGTGCAGGCGTTCTGCAGTGATCCCGAGCACGCGCCGAGCTACGTGCGGTTCGGGTTCTGCAAGACCGAGGACGTCATCGCCGAGGGCGTGGCGCGCCTGAAGGCCTGGTCCGAGCGCCAGGGCTGACACCAGCCGCTCACGCCGACGCCCCGGGAGCCGTGGTGGCTTCCGGGGCGTCG
>NZ_KV824389.1:0-9142 GCF_001816045.1 Kytococcus sp. HMSC28H12 | reverse complement strand
GCACCGGTGCGGTGCTCGTGGTGGGGGAGTGCTGAGACCGGCACCGGTGCCGGTCTCACCCGGCCCCCTCAGCAGGTGGCGGCGGCCAGCGCCAGGGCGAGCGCCCCGCCGAAGCGGGTCTCGCGCTCCTGTGCGCTCATGTCCGCCGAGCCGTCCACGAGGTGGTCGCTCACCGTGAGCACCGCCAGCGCCTGCCGCCCGAACTCGTTGGCCACGCCGTAGAGCGCCGCGGCCTCCATCTCCACACCGAGGGTCCCGTGGGCGCGCAGGCCCTCGATCATCCCCGGCACCGTCCAGTAGAAGTGGTCCTTGCTCACGATCGGCCCGGTCAGCACCGAGCCCTCGGTCACCTGGTCGCGGGCGGCCCACGCGGCGGCGGCGAGCTCGAAGCTGGCCGTGGCGGAGAAGTTGATCCCCGGCACCCGGTGCTGGTTCATCGCCGAGTCGGTGTGCGCCCCGGTGCCGATGATCACGTCACCCACGGCCACACCCTCGGCGATGCCGCCGCAGGTGCCCACGCGGATGATCCGCTGCACGCCGTACTCGCGGAAGAGCTCGGTGGCGTAGATGGTCGCGCTCGGCTGGCCCATGCCCGAGCCCATCACCGACAGCGGGTGCTGGACCCCGTCCACCTCGACGGTCCCGGTGAAACCGAGCATGCCGCGCACGTCGGTCACGAGGCGGGCGTCCGGCATGAGCGCGTGCGCGATTCGCTCGGCGCGGCGGGGGTCGCCGGGCATGAGCACGGCGGGGGCGAAGTCGTCGGGTCCGGCGGAGATGTGGGGAGTGGCCATGCCCTGATTGTGGCAGCCCGTAGAATCGGGCGGGTGTTCAACAGCCTCTCCGATCGCCTCACCCAGACCTTCGGCAACCTGAAGCGCAAGGGCAAGCTCACCGAGTCCGACGTCAACGCGACGGTCCGCGACATCCGGCTGGCCCTGCTCGACGCCGACGTGGCCCTGCCGGTGGTGAAGCAGTTCACCCGCGTCATCCGCGAGCGGGCCACCGGTGCGGAGGTCTCCGAGGCGCTCAACCCGGCCCAGCAGGTCGTGAAGATCGTCAACGAGGAGCTCGTCGACATCCTCGGTGGCGAGACGCGCACCATCCGCTTCGCCAAGCGCCCGCCGACGGTGATCATGCTCGCCGGTCTGCAGGGTTCCGGTAAGACCACCCTGGCCGGCAAGCTCGGCAAGTGGCTCAAGGACCAGGGGCACACCCCGCTGCTGGTGGCCTGTGACCTGCAGCGCCCCAACGCGGTGAACCAGCTGGAGATCGTCGGTGAGCGCGCCGGTGTGCCGGTGTACGCCCCGGAGAAGGGCAACGTCTACGGCCACGACGCCGCGCTGGAGAGCGGTGAGGGCACGCGCTCCTTCGGTGACCCGGTGGAGGTGGCCCGCCGCGGTGTGGCCCAGGGTCAGGCCCGCCAGCACGACGTGGTCATCATCGACACCGCCGGCCGTCTGGCGGTGGATGAGGAGCTCATGCAGCAGGCCGCGGACATCCGCGCCGCGGTGAACCCCGAGGAGGTGCTGTTCGTCATCGACGCGATGATCGGACAGGCCGCCATCGACACCGCCATGGCCTTCGACAAGGGCGTCGACTTCACCGGTGTGGTGCTCTCCAAGCTCGATGGTGACGCGCGCGGTGGTGCCGCCCTCTCGGTGGCCTCGGTCACCGGCAAGCCGGTCATGTTCGCCTCCACCGGTGAGCAGACCAAGGACTTCGAGGTCTTCCACCCCGACCGCATGGCCTCCCGCATCCTCGACATGGGTGACGTGCTCACCCTCATCGAGCAGGCCGAGCGCGCCTTCGACCGCTCGCAGGCCGCGGAGATGTCGCGGAAGTTCATGTCCGACGAGGACTTCACCTTCGACGACTTCCTGCAGCAGATGGCCGCCATCAAGAAGATGGGCAATCTCAAGCAGTTGCTGGGCATGATGCCGGGCATGGGCCAGATGCGGGCCCAGATCGAGGCCCTCGACGAGCGCGAGTTCGACCGGGTGGAGGCCATGGTGCAGTCCATGACGCCCTTCGAGCGCTCGCACCCCAAGCAGATCAACGGCTCGCGCCGCGCCCGCATCGCCAAGGGTTCGGGCGTGACCGTCTCCGAGGTGAACCAGCTCATCGAGCGCTTCACCGCCGCCCAGAAGATGATGAAGCAGTTCAAGAAGGGCGGCGGGATGCCCGGCATGCCGGGGATGGGGGGCATGCCCGGCATGGGCTCGATGCCGGGTGGTGCCGGCGGCAAGGGCAAGAAGGGTGCGAAGGGCAAGAACCAGCGCTCCAAGGCCAAGTCCGGCAACCCCGCCAAGCGCGCCCAGCAGGAGGCCGCGGCCGCTCGCAAGGCCGAGGAGGCCCAGCAGCGCCGTCTCGACGAGATGTTCGGCGGCGGCGGGGCCGAGGAGGCCGCGCCGCAGAAGAAGTCGGCCTTCGGCGGGCTCGGCGCCGTGGCCGGTGGCCACGGCGGCGGTCTGGGGGCCCTGGCCGAGGGGAACGGGTCCGGCAAGGACTCCGGCAAGGAGGCGACGGGCACGGGTCAGGGCGACCAGGGCCTGGGTGACCTGCAGCTGCCCAAGGGCTTCGAGAAGTTCCTCGGCGGCGGGGGCCACGGCAAGGGCTGACCGCCCGCCCCACCGCGTCGGCCCCCCTACCTCGTGACGCCCCCGCACCGCGGGGGCGTCACGGCGTACGGTGAGCCCATGAGTGCCCCCGCGCAGCCCGTCCTCCACCTCACCGGCCAGGTCATCTGCGGCCCCGAGGAGGTGCACCCCGAGGCGTGGGTGGTCGACGGCCACCTCACCTTCGAGCGGCCCCCGGCCTCGCTGGAGGTCGAGCGCCTCGAGGGCTACGTGCTGCCTGGCCTCGTGGACGCCCACTGCCACGTGGGCCTGGAGGCCGAGGGGGGAGTGACGCCCGAGCGTGCCGAGGAGCACGCCGTCACCGACCGCGAGGCCGGGGCCCTGCTGCTGCGCGATGCCGGGTCGCCGGTGGACACCTCCTGGATCCACGACCGCGAGGACCTGCCCCGCCTGGTGCGTGCCGGCCGCCACATCGCCCGGCCCAAGCGCTACATCCGCAACTTCGCCCACGAGATCGAGCCCGACCAGCTCGTGGAGTACGTGCGGGCCGAGGCGCGGGCCGGTGACGGCTGGGTGAAGCTCGTGGGCGACTGGATCGACCGCGAGGTAGGCGACCTGCGCCCCCTGTGGCCGGTGGAGGTGCTCACCGAGGCGATCGCCGCCGCCCACGAGGAGGGCGCGCGAGTGACGGCGCACTGCTTCGCCGAGCAGTCGCTGCTGGACTTCGCCGCCGCGGGCACGGACTGCATCGAGCACGCCACCGGGCTCACCGAGGAGACGGTGCGGATCTTCGCCGAGCAGGACATCGCCATCGTGCCCACGCTGGTGAACATCGAGAACTTCCCCGCCTTCGCCGAGGCCGGGCAGGCCAAGTTCCCCGCGTACGCCGCGCACATGCGCGACCTCTACGCGCGCCGCTTCGAGACCGTCGGCCTGGCCCGGGAGGCCGGGGTGCGCATCTACGCCGGCACCGATGCCGGGGGCCAGCTGCCGCACGGCCTCATCGCCCGCGAGGTGGAGGCGATGCTGCAGGTGGGCATGACCCCCACCGAGGCCATCGGTGCCGCCACCTGGGAGGCCCGCGAGTGGCTGGGCCACGAGGGCCTCACCGAGGGAGCGAGCGCCGACGTGGTGGTGTACACCAACGACCCGCGGCGCGACGTGCGCGCCCTGGCCGCGCCGGCCCACGTGGTGCTGCGGGGCGTGCGCCACGGTGGCTGAGCCTCCCGTGCTGCCGTCGCACACGCCCACCCACCGCCTGGTGGCCACCGATGGCGAGCTCGTGGCCGCCACGCTCGTGCCGCAGGACGAGGCGGAGTACACGGTGGCCGGGGACGCCTCGGCCGCACGCGTCGGCCGGTTCAACCCGGTGGTGCCCGGCGACTTCCGGGCGCGCCTGGCGGCCCAGGGGGAGTCCCAGCGGATGGTGCTGGTGCGCCTGCGCGACCCGCAGCAGGCCGCCGAGGACCTGGCCGGGCAGGGGCGGTGGCCCGGGACCGACCGTCCGGGCTGCACGCCGGACGGTCGACCGCTCCACGGCGTCGTGGCCCGGGTCAACGTCATGAACACGGTGCGGGGCCGCTTCCAGAGCGCCGCCCTGGGCTACGACGCCCTCGACCCCTGGGCGGGGACGGGGCTGTTCACTCGGGCGCTGCGGCTGGTGGTGGACCTCGCGTTCACCCCGGTGGCCCCGGACCCGGGACCCGGTGGCGGCCCCACGGGCGGTTTCGGCCTGCACCGGGTGGAGGCCAACGTGCAGCCGGACAACGCGGCCAGCCTGCGGGTGCTGCAGAAGGTGGGCTTCCGGCGCGAGGGCCTGGTGGAACGGATGCTGTACGTCCCGGGCCCGGACGGCTCGGAGGCCTGGCGCGACCACGTGGCCCACGGCCTCACGGTGGAGGAGTGGGCGCCGCGCCGGTGAGGCCCGGGTTGGGCGGGCGCGGAGGCGTCTGGCATCATTGGCCGGTACTCGCTGTGTGCCGGACCCTCTCACCGGCACGGAGCAAGTCCCGGGCGTCGGGCGTCACCGTGACCCCACCGGATGGCCCCCGGACCCCACCCGATTCGAAACAGGAGTTCCACTCACGTGGCAGTCAAGATCCGACTGAAGCGCATGGGCAAGATCCGTGCACCGTTCTACCGCGTCGTCGTCATGGACTCGCGCCAGAAGCGCGATGGCCGCGCGATCGAGGAGATCGGTCTGTACCACCCGACCGAGGAGCCCTCGCGCATCGAGATCGACTCCGAGCGCGCGCAGTACTGGCTCGGCGTCGGCGCGCAGCCGACCGAGCAGGTCGAGGCGCTGCTGAAGGTCACCGGCGACTGGGCCAAGTTCAAGGGTGAGGGCGACGCCGCCACCCTGAAGACCCGCGAGGCCAAGCCCTCCAAGCAGGAGCTCTTCGAGCAGGCGCTCAAGGACGCGGAGAACGCCCCGGCGACCGCGCCCACCCCCAAGAAGAAGAAGGCCGAGGAGGCCGCCGAGGCCCCCGCCGAGGACACCAAGGCCGACGAGGCCTGATCGTGCTCACCGAGGCGCTCGACCACTTGGTCCGCGGCATCGTCGACCACGACGAGGACGTCCACGTGACGACCGTCGAGGGACGACGCGGCGAGACCCTCCAGGTCCGGGTCCACCCCGACGACCTGGGGCGGGTGATCGGTCGCTCCGGCCGGACCGCGCGTGCCCTGCGCACCGTGGTCCAGGCACTGGCCGGCGAGCGGCGCCAGGTGCGGGTCGACATCGTCGACACCGACCGGCCCTGACCCGGCACCACACCGACGTGTGACGCGTGGCCCGGTACCTTCGCGGTACCGGGCCACGCGCGCGCCCGGACCCTGTGGCGTGAGCACCGCCGCGTGCCGGCCCCGGACCACCCGACCACGACCCAGCCCACCGCGCCGGACCCACCGAGGACGACATGGCACAGCACAGCAACCGCGAGCGCGGCACCATCCCCGAGGGCATGGTGCGTCTGGCCCGCATCGGCAAGCCCCACGCCCTGCGCGGTGAGGTGACCGTGCAGCTGCACACCGACGAGCCGGAGGTCCGGTTCGCCGTGGGGGAGCGCATCGCCACCGTGCCGGCCGAGGAGGGCCCCCTCACCGTGGCCTCGCGCCGGGTGCACCAGGGCGTCACCCTGCTCGGCTTCGAGGAGGTCACCGACCGCACCGGTGCCGAGGGGCTGCGCGGCGTGGTGCTCGTGGCCGCCGCGGAGGCCGACCCCGACGACGAGGGCTTCTACCCCGAGGACCTGCGCGGCCTGCGTGCCGTCGACGCCGAGGGCGCCCCGCTCGGCACGGTGAAGGGCCTCCACCTGCGCCCGGCCCAGGACCTGCTGGAGCTCACCACCACCGCCGGGCACGAGGTGCTCGTGCCGTTCGTGGCCGAGCTGGTGCCCGAGGTCGACCTCGAGGAGGGCGTCGTGGTGGTCACCGCGCCCGCCGGTCTGCTGGAGCCGCTCGACTGATGCCGGCCACCCGCACCCCGCTCACCGCGGCCGCCCCGCAGGAGGCCGCGTCCGAGGCTCCGCGCGCCGCGCTGCGCATCGACGTCGTCTCGATCTTCCCCGAGTACCTCGCTCCGCTGGACCTCAGCCTCATCGGCAAGGCGCAGCGCGACGGCCTGCTCGAGGTGCACACCCACGACCTGCGCGCCTTCACCCACGACCGCCACCGCACTGTGGACGCCACTCCCTACGGCGGCGGCGCCGGCATGGTCATGAAGCCCGAGCCGTGGGGGGAGGCACTCGACCACGTGCTGGCCAGCGACCCCACGCGCACCCCGGTGCTCGTGGTGCCCGGCCCCGGCGGTGACCGCTTCACCCAGCCCGTGGCCCGCGAGCTCGCCGGCGCCGACTGGCTGGTGTTCGCCTGCGGTCGCTACGAGGGCATCGACGAGCGCGTGGTGCTGGAGTACTCCCGGCGCGTGGACCTGCGCGTCCTCTCCCTGGGCGACTACGTGCTCAACGGCGGCGAGGTGGCCGTGCTGGCCATGACCGAGGCCATCGCACGCCTCGTGCCGGGCGTCATCGGCAACGCCGAGTCGCTCGTGGAGGAGTCCCACGAGGACGGGCTGTTGGAGTACCCCGTGTTCACCAAGCCGGCCTCCTGGCGCGGCCACGACGTGCCGGACGTGCTGCTCTCGGGCAACCACGCCCGCATCGCCGCCTGGCGCCACGAGCAGAGGGTGACTCGCACCGCCGCGCGGCGACCTGACATGCTGGCCGGCGATCTGGACCACTAGGCCTCGATGACGCGGGGCCGGGAGGGAGCGCCCGTGGAGGCCCTGCAGGAACGGCTCGTCGCAGCCGGAGAGTGGATCTGGGGACCGATGGTCCCCGTGGTGCTGTTGGCGGGGGTGGTGTTCACTGTCATCACCCGTGGCGTGCAGCTCACGATGCTGCCGGAGATGTTCCGGACGCTGCTGGACCCACCGCTCAAGGACGAGCACGGCAACGACCGTAGCGTCTCCACCCTCGCGGCCTTCTCGATCTCTGCGGCCGGCCGCATCGGCACCGCCAACGTGGCCGGCGTGGCCACGGCCGTGGCCCTGGGTGGCGCCGGTGCCGTCTTCTGGATGTGGGTGACCGCCCTGCTGGGCGCCGCCACCGCCTTCGTGGAGTCCACCGTCGCCCAGCTGTACAAGGTGCGCGACGGCGACGCCTACCGCGGTGGCGGGGCGGTGACCTACGAGAAGGCGCTCGGCTCGCGGGCCGGCGGTGTCCTCTTCGCCGTGATGGTGCTCGTGTGCGCCGGCATCTCGTTCAACATGCTTCAGGCCAACACCGTCACGCAGGCCGTGGTGAACTCCGCCGGTGACAACGGCGGGACCACGCTCAAGTGGGTGAGCGCCGCCGTCGTGGCCGCCCTGACCGCCGCCGTCGTGCTCGGCGGCGTGCGCCGCATCGGCAAGGTGACCGAGTGGATGGTGCCGTTCATGGCCGCCGCCTACCTGGTGCTCGGCGGCGTCATCGTCGTCACGAACGTCCAGCACGTCCCGGAGGTGTTCGGCGAGATCTTCGGGCAGGCCTTCGGCGTGCGCGAGGCCGTGGCCGGCGCCTTCGGCACCATGGTGCTGCAGGGCGTGCGCCGCGCGATGTTCTCCAACGAGGCCGGTATGGGCCTGGGTGGCCACGCGGCCGCCTCGGCCTCGGTCTCCCACCCGGTCAAGCAGGGCTTCGCCCAGGTGCTGGGCGTGTACCTCGACACCCTGGTGGTCTGCTCCATCACGGCGTTCATCGTGCTCTCGGCCAACCCGCTGCTGGGTGGCCAGCCCGATGCCGAGGGCGTCACCATCGCCAACGACAGCGTGGTCGACGCCGTGGGCAGCTGGGGCGGCGTGGTGCTCGGCGCCATCCTCGTGGTGCTGGCCTACTCCTCGGTGCTCGCGGACTACTACTACGGCGAGTCCAACGTGCACTACCTGACCCGCAACAAGGCCGTGCACAAGGCCTTCGGCGTGGTCTTCGTCGTGCTCACCTTCCTGGGAGGCGTGCTCGAGCCGACCCTGCTGTGGACGCTGGCCGACGTGCTCTTCCCGCTGCTGGCGCTGCTCACCATCGGGTCGCTGCTCGTGCTCTCCCCGAAGGCCGGCTGGCTGCTGCAGGACTACCGCCGCCAGCGCCGCGAGGGGCGTCAGCCGGTCTTCACGGCCGACCGTGCCCCGCGCAGCTGGAAGGGCGTCACCGCCTGGGCGCCGGAGGACGCGATGGACCACGACCAGGCGCAGGCCTACCGGCGGGAGCACGGACTGGCCGGGACTGCCGCACCTGTGGCAGACTGAGCCGCTGCCGACCGGCCCGACAGGCCCCTGCCGCAGGGGGGAGAAGCTCCGGGCACCACGCTCGGCGAATCCACGTAGCGACCACGGGAGACCGTGGTGACCCAGTGGCCGTGACCTGCGCGCACGCCACGGAAAGCGACACGCATCATGCAGAAGCTCGACTTCGTCGACGCCGCCAGCCTCCGCGACGACATCCCGGAGTTCCGCGCCGGTGACACGATCAACGTGCACGTCAAGGTCATCGAGGGCAACCGCACCCGTACCCAGGTCTTCAAGGGCATCGTGATCCGTCGTCACGGCCGCGGCGTGGGCGAGACCTACACCGTGCGCAAGGTGTCCTTCGGCATCGGTGTGGAGCGCACCTTCCCGGTGCACTCCCCGGTGGTGGAGAAGGTGGAGGTGCTGACCCGCGGTGACGTGCGTCGCGCCAAGCTGTACTACCTGCGCGACCTGCGCGGCAAGGCTGCCCGCATCCGCGAGAAGCGCGAGGACGTCAAGGCCTGATCCGGCGGGCACCCGTCCCTCCGGTCGCCGTGAGCGCCCTGCCCGAGCCGTCCTCGTCCCTGCGACGAGGGCGGCTCCGGCGTGTCCGGGGCCCCGAGGGGAACCGGCCCGGGGGCTCGCCATGGCGACGGGCCGGGTGGGCCCTGTTGGCCCTGGCCCTCGTCGCCGCCCTCGTGCTGGCCACGTCGGTGCGCACCTACCGGGTGAACGGGCCCTCGATGGAGCCGGGCCTCGCGGCGGGCGACCTCGTGGTCGGCACCGTCGTGGGCGGGCTCGG
>NZ_KV824388.1:0-4235 GCF_001816045.1 Kytococcus sp. HMSC28H12 | reverse complement strand
TGAGGCGACGCGGCGCGGCCTGGAGGTGCTCGAGCCGCTCGGCGACACGCCGGTGTGGGCCGGGCAGCGGGCCGGGGGCCCGGCGGTGAGCACCGCGGGTGACCTGCCGCCCGGCATCGAGCCGGAGGTGCTGGACCTGCTGGAGCGCGCCGCGGTGGTGGCCACCCTGACCACCGAGGGGCGCGACACGCACGCGGTGCACGGCGAGGCCACCCGCGCCCGCCACGAGGCCATGGCGCGGCTGCACCACGCCGCGCTGGACGCCCTCGAGGAGGGAACCCTTGTGGCCGGACGGGGCCTGCGCCGGAAGGCTTCCGGCGGCCCGCGCTGACGGCCCCGCGGGCCGGCACGTGCGGGTCGGGTCACCTAACATTGCTCCATGTCCCCGCAGGTCCCCTCTGTCCCCGTGCCCGCCAAGACCGCCACCGGTCCCGTGCGGCGCCTGCTCATCGTCGGTGGCGCCGAGGACCGGCGGGACATGATGAAGGTGCACCGCCGGTTCGTGGCCCTGGCCGGCGGGCAGGACTCCCGGGTGGCGGTCGTGCCCACCGCCTCCTCCTTCCACCGCGAGGCCGGTGAGACCTACTCCACGCTCTTCGAGCGCCTCGGGGCCGCCGAGACCGAGGTGGTCTCCCCGCGCGACCGGCAGGACGCCCACGAGCAGAAGTGGGTCGACGCCCTGGACCGCGCGACCGGCGTGTTCCTCACCGGCGGCAACCAGCT
Organism: Kytococcus sp. HMSC28H12; assembly: GCF_001816045.1. NCBI lineage: Bacteria > Bacillati > Actinomycetota > Actinomycetes > Micrococcales > Kytococcaceae > Kytococcus > Kytococcus sp. HMSC28H12. The sequence goes on along the minus strand of NZ_KV824388.1, from coordinate 3,512 downwards.
CAAGCTCAGCCAGTTCCTCGTGGGCACCCCCGTGGGCGATGCCCTCGTCCGTGCCCACGAGCGTGGCGCCGTGGTGGGCGGCACGTCCGCCGGCGCGTCGATCCTCAGCCGGTTCATGATCAGCGACGGCGAGGAGGGCCTGACCCCGCACCAGGGCGCCAGCAAGCTCTCGCAGGGCCTCGACCTCGTGCCGGACATCATCCTCGACCAGCACTTCAGCCAGCGCGGGCGCTACGGACGCCTCATGGCGATGGTGTCGGTCTCCCCCGCGCTCATGGGCATCGGCATCGACGAGGACACCGCCGTGGAGCTGGCCACCGGCACCACCGCCGACGGGCACGAGGTGCGCGAGTTCTCCGTGCACGGTGCCGGCGGGGTCTTCCTCGTGGACGGCTCGCACGCGGTCTCCGACGGCCACGAGGCCGCCCCGGGCGCCCCGCTGCTGCTCTCCGGTGCCGTGGTGCACTCCCTGCCGGCCGGCTCGCTGTTCGACCTCGACGCGCGCCGCCTCGTGCACTTCGTGGAGCAGCACCCCCAGGACGACGCGCGCTACGCCGTGCGCCAGGAGGCCTCCGAGATCTCCCGGCTGGAACACGCCAGCGAACACGCCCACGACGTGGAGGAGGACGCCGAGGCGCTCTCGGCAGCAGCCGACGTGCGCCGCGCCCAGCTCCACCTGACCCGAGCGGAGCAGTGATGAACGCCCAGCAGAACCCGGCCCCGACGGTCGACGAGGGGCCCGCCCCCACCCTGCAGGTGGTGTCCGCCAAGACCTACCGCGGCGCCAACCTGTGGTCCTACCGCCAGGCCATGCACTTCGTGGTGGACCTGGGCGTGCTCGAGCAGTACCCCTCCAGTGCCATCGACGGCTTCACCGACCGCCTCCTGGAGATGGTGCCCGGACTGCACGAGCACGGCTGCTCGCTGGGCCGGAAGGGCGGCTTCGTGGAGCGCCTGCACGACGGCACGTGGATGGGGCACATCGCCGAGCACGTGTCCCTGGAGCTGCAGAACCTGGCCGGCCACCGCGTCACCCGCGGCAAGACCCGCTCGGTGCCCGGCCACCCCGGCCGCTACAACATGATCTTCGCCTACCAGGAGGAGCGCGTCGGCCGCGCCGCCGGTGAGTTCGCGGTGCGCATCGTGAACCACTCGGTGGACCCGCAGGCCGCGCCGCTGGACTTCTCCGCCGAGCTCGACGACTTCCTGCGGCTGGCCCAGCGCACCGCCTTCGGGCCGTCCACGCAGGCCATCATCGAGGAGGCCGAGTCCCGCGACATCCCGTGGATCCGGCTCAACCAGCACAGCTTCGTGCAGCTCGGCCAGGGCGTGCACGCCCAGCGCATCCGGGCCACGATGACCTCGCGCACCTCGGCGCTGGCCGTCGACGTGGCCGGCGACAAGTCCATGACCACCGCGCTGCTCTCCGGGGCCGGCCTGCCGGTGCCCCGGTCGGCCACCACGCGGGACAAGGAGGCCGCCGTCGAGCTCGCCGAGTCCATCGGGTATCCCGTGGTGGTCAAGCCGCTGGACGGCAACCACGGCCGCGGGGTCTGCCTGAACCTGCAGGACGCCGACGAGGTCCGCGAGGGCTTCGACACCGCCCTGGCCCAGTCGCGTCGCGGCATCGTGGTGGTGGAGTCCTACGTGGTGGGCAAGGACTACCGCTTCCTGGTGATCGGCGGCAAGCTCGCCGCCGTGGCCGAGCGCGTACCCGCCCAGGTGGTCGGCGACGGCACGAGCACCGTCCGGGAGCTGGTCGACCTCGCCAACCAGGACCCGCGCCGCGGCGTGGGCCACGAGAAGGTGCTCACCCGCATCGCGCTGGACGCGGCGGCCGAGGCCTACCTGGCCGAGCAGGGCCACTCCCCCGAGTCCGTGCCGGCCGCCGGCGAGGCCGTGCCGCTGGTGCGCACCGGCAACATGTCCACCGGCGGCATCTCCATCGACCGCACCTGGGAGGCGCACCCGGACAACATCGAGATCGCCGAGGAGGCCGCCCGCATCGTCGGGCTGGACATCGCCGGCATCGACTTCATGTGCCCGGACATCACCCAGTCGGTCTCCGAGGTGGGCGGTGCGATCGTGGAGGTCAACGCGGCCCCCGGCTTCCGCATGCACACCCACCCCACCGAGGGCGAGCCGCAGTTCATCGCCAAGCCGGTGCTCGATCTGCTCTTCCCGCCCGGCTCCCCGGCGCGCGTGCCGATCGTGGCCGTCACCGGCACCAACGGCAAGACCACCACCAGCCGCATGGTGGGCCACATCATGCGCGGCAGCGGCCGCCACGTCGGCATGACGAGCACCGACGGTGTGGCCATCAACGAGCGCCTGGTGATCCGCCGCGACGCCTCGGGCCCCAAGTCGGCGCGCACCGTGCTGCAGCACCCGCGCGTGGACTTCGCCGTGATGGAGGTGGCGCGCGGCGGCATCATCCGCGAGGGCCTGGGCTACGACAAGAACGACGTGGCCGTGGTGACCAACGTGACCGCCGACCACCTGGGCCTGGGTGGCGTGGACACCGTGGAGCAGCTGGCCGAGATCAAGAGCGTCATCGTCTCGGCCGTGCCCCGCAGCGGCTACGCCGTGCTCAACGCCGACGACCCGCTGGTGCGGCAGATGCGCAACCGCTGCCGCGGGCAGGTGGTGTGGTTCTCCATGGCCGAGCCGGGCAGCGCTGAGCGCGCGTTCGTGGAGAAGCGCCTCCTGCGCGGCGGCCTCGCGGTGCTGCTGGAACAGACCGAGCGCGGCGAGCGAATCGTGCTGGCCGAGGGCAAGCGGTGGATGCCGCTCACCTGGACGCACACCATCCCGGCCACCTACGGCGGCGCGGCCCGCTTCAACGTGGCCAACGCGATGGCGGCCGCCGGTGCCGCCTGGTGCTCCGGCGCCCCGCTGCACGACATCCGGGCCGGTCTGCGCTCCTTCGCGCCGGACTACTACCTCTCCCCCGGGCGCCTCAACCGCGTGGACGTCAACGGCGCCGAGGTGTACGTGGACTACGCGCACAACCCGGCCGGCATCGAGGCGCTGGGCCAGTTCGTGGTCAACCGGGCCGCGCAGCTGGGCGAGGACGACCAGGCCCCGCAGCGCATCGGCGTGGTGGGCGCCGCCGGCGACCGCCGTGATGACGACATCCGCGAGCTGGGCCGCATCGCGGCGCGCTACTTCGACCACCTGGTGGTCCGCGAGGACAAGAACCTGCGCCGCCGCCCGGCCGGTGAGTCGGCCCGCCTGGTGCTGGAGGGCGCCCGGGAGGTGGCCGAGGCCGAGGGACTGGCCGTCACCCTGCACGAGCAGCCCGACGAGCAGGAGGCCTGCAAGCTGGCGCTCGGCCTGGCCGAGCCCGGCGACGTGGTGGCGCTGGCGGTGGACCAGCACGCCGAGGTCATGCGCGGCCTGGAGGAGTTCACCCACCGCGCCCACCCGGCCCCCAAGGACGCCGGGCTCATGGTGGCCGACCCCGACCTCTCCTGAGGTCCCCCGCACCACCAGGGCGGCCGGTCCCCGGG
>NZ_KV824387.1:0-4498 GCF_001816045.1 Kytococcus sp. HMSC28H12 | reverse complement strand
CATGCAGGGCGTCTCGCGCCGCGGGCTGTACGCCGAGCGGCGGGCCGTGGTCGACGCGGTGGCCGCGGTGCTCGGCCACGCCCCGGAGCTCGTGAACGGCGGCGGCACGGGGTCGGTGGCGTGGTCCTCGGCCGACCCGGCGCTCACCGAGGTCACCGTGGGCTCCGGCCTGTTCGTGGGCCACCTGTTCGACCGCTTCCGCGCCATCGACCTGGAGCCCGCGTTCGGCATCGGCCTGGACGTGGTGCGCACGCCCGAGCCGGACATGGTGACCCTGCTGGGCAGCGGCTGGGTGGCCACCGGTGCCGTCGCCGCCGACCGCCTGCCGGTGGCGGCCTGGCCCCCGGGCCTCGAGCTCACCGGCACCGAGGGGGCCGGCGAGGTGCAGACGCCCCTCACCGGTGCCCTGGCCGCCCGGGCCGCCGGCCACCGCCTCGAGGTCGGCTCCCGCGTGTGGATGCGCCACGCGAAGTCCGGCGAGCCCGCCGAGCGGGTCGACGAGGTGGTGCTGGTTCAGGAGGACGGCAGCACCCACACTGTGCCCACCTACCGTGGCGAGGGAAAGGCCTTCCTGTGAACACCACTCGGACCACCGGCTTCCGCAACTGGTCGCGCACCGTCGACCTGCCCGACGCCCCGCGCACCGTCGCGGACTCCACCGAGGCGGTGCAGGCCGCGGTGCGCCACGCCGTGTCCTCCGGCCGCCCGGTGCACCCCGTGGGCAACGGGCACTCCTTCACCGGGGTGGCCGCCCCGCGCGGGGGCGCCCGCCCGGGCACCTCGCTGGCCGTGGACGGCCTCACCGGCGTGGTCGACGACTCCCGTGCCGCCGAGGGGCTCCTCACCCTCGGCGCCGGCACGCCCCTGCACGCCCTGCCCGCCCTGTTGGCGCCCTACGGCCTGGCCCTGGAGAACATGGGCGACATCGACCGCCAGACGCTCGCCGGCGCCCTCTCCAGCGGCACCCACGGCACGGGCGCGGCGTTCGGCTGCCTCGCCACCCAGGTGCGGGGCGTCACCCTCGTGGACGGCACCGGCCAGGTGCACCGCATCGGCGCCGGGGACCCGCGCCTCAAGGGCGCCGCGGTCTCGCTCGGGGCGCTCGGCGTCATCGTGGACATCACGCTGCAGCTGGTGCCGGCCTACTGCCTGGACCTGCAGGTCGAGAACGAGTCGGCGCCGGAGGTGTTCGCCACCTAGCAGGAGCGCACCGAGGCCCACGACCACTTCGAGGCCTTCTGGTTCCCGCACAGCCCCAGGACCATCACCAAGAGCACCCGTCGGTGCCAGGCCGACACCCCGCCGGTGCCGCGGAGCTGGTTCGGCCACCACGTCGAGGACGGGCTGGTCTCCAACGCGGGCCTGGCGGCCCTGGCGCACCTGTGCGACCGGCTGCCGGGCCGCACGCCGTGGCTCAACCGCACCTTCGGCGGGCTCACCCCGCACCGGGTGGTCGGCCCCTCGCACACCGTCTTCGCCAGCGCCCGCACGGTGCGCTTCCGCGAGATGGAGTACGGCGTGCCGCTGGCCGACCTCCCCGAGGTGATGGCGGAGGTCTCCGCGGCCATCCGCCGTCGCCGCTGGCCGGTGGGCTTCCCGCTGGAGATCCGCAGCACCGCCGGTGACGACCTGTGGCTCTCGATGGCGCAGGGCGGCCCGCGGGCGTTCGTCGCGGTGCACACGGTGCACGGTGACGGCCGCGCCCGGGCGTACTTCGCCGAGCTGGAGCGCATCCTCGTGGCCGCCGGGGGCCGCCCGCACTGGGGCAAGATGCACTCCCTGGGCGCCGAGGCGCTGGCGGGGCTCTACCCGCACCTGGGCGACTTCACCGCCCTGCGCGCGCAGCTCGACCCGCACGGGGTGTTCGCCAACGAGTACACCGACCGCGTGCTCGGCCCCGTGGGCTGAGGCTCAGAGCAGGCGGCGCAGCAGCTCCCGCTTCACCGGGCCCGAGGGCGGGTAGGCCAGTCCCAGGGTGTCCGGGCGCAGCGGCTTGTCCAGCACCGAGCGCTCGTGGGTGAAGGTCCGCACCGACGCCTCGCCGTGGTAGCTGCCCATGCCGCTGGCGCCCACGCCGCCGAAGGGCAGGGAGTGCACGCCCACGTGCGCCATCGGCACGTTGATGCCCACACCGCCGGAGCGGGTGCCGGCCAGCCAGCGTTCCTGCACGTCGGTATCGCGGGTGAAGAGGTAGAGCGCCAGCGGGGAGGGGCCGTCGGCCACCCGGTTGATGGCGGCCTGCACGTCGGGCACGGTGACGACCGGCAGCACGGGGCCGAAGATCTCCTCGGCCATGGCCGGGTGGTCGTCGTCCACGTTGGTGAGCACGGTGGGGGAGACGTAGAGCGCGTCGAGGTCCACCTCGCCGCCCACCGCGGCGCCGTCCACCATCGCGGCCAGGCGCTCGGCGTGCTTCCGGTTGATGATGCGTCCGTAGTCGCGGCTGGTGCGCGGGTCGGGGCCGAACATGTCGGTGATGGCGCGTTCCAGCTCGGGTACGAGGGCGGCCTGGGTCGCCGGGGTGCACAGCACGTGGTCGGGTGCCACGCAGGTCTGGCCCGCGTTGCTGAACTTGCCCCACACGATGCGGCGGGCCACGGCGCGCAGGTCCACGTCCTCGCCCACCCACGTGGGGGACTTGCCGCCCAGCTCCAGGGTCACCGGGGTGAGGTGCTCGGCGGCGGCCCGCATGACGATGCGGCCGACCTTCTCGCCCCCGGTGAAGAACACGTGGTCCCACTTCTGCTCCAGCAGGGCCGTGGTCTCGGGCACGCCCCCGGTCACCACCTGCACCACCTCGGGGTCCAGGTACTGCGCCACCAGCTCGGCCAGCACGGCGGCGGTGGCCGGTGCGAGCTCGCTGGGCTTGAGCACCACCGTGTTGCCCCCGGCCAGGGCGCCGGCCAGCGGTGTGAGCACGAGGTTCACCGGGTAGTTCCACGGCCCGATGACGAGCACGGCGCCCAGCGGCTCGCGGCGCACCGTGGCGCGGGCGGGCTGCATGGCCAGCGGCACGGAGGCGGCCCGGGGCGACAGCCACTCGTCCAGGTGCTTGAGGAGCTGCTCCACCTCTCCCTCCACCACCGCGAGCTCGGTGGTGCGCGCCTCGGCCTCGGGCTTGCGGAGGTCCTCGCGCAGGGCGGCGAGCAGGCGCGGCTCCTCCTCGCGCAGCAGGGTGCGCAGGGCCCGCAGCTGCTCGCGGCGGGCGTCGAGCTCGCGCAGGCGGCCTGTGGCCCAGGTCTCGTGGGCCAGCTCGCGGACGGTGGCGGCGGTGGACTGCTCGGGGGACGTCATGGTCCCAGCCTACGCAGCAACGGCCTCCTCCACGGCCGCGCCGTGGGCCTCCAGCGGCACCCGCCGCAGCTGCCAGCTCCAGGGGTGGTCGGCCAGGTGGGCGGACAGGGCGGCCTCGGTGCCGGTCGCGGGGGAGAGCACCAGCAGGGTGGGTCCGGCCCCACTCACGCACGCGGCTGAAGCGCCGGACGCGCGGGCGGCGGCCAGCACGTCCTCGACGCCCGGTACGAGGTGCGCGCGGTGCGGCTGGTGGAGGCGGTCGTCCACCGCCTCGGAGAGCGCCTCGGTGCGACCGGTGGCCAGGGCGGCCACGAGGAGCGCGCTGCGGGCGGCGTTGTGCACCGCGTCGGCGAAGGGCACCGATGCGGGCAGCGCGGCGCGGGCCTCGGCGGTGGCCACGGGGTGGTCGGGCACCAGCAGCAGCACCTCGGGCAGTGCGCCGGGGGCCACCGGCACGGGCACGCTGTGCACCCGCCCGTCGGCCGCCGCCACGGAGACCACCACGCCGCCCAGCAGGGCCGGGGCCACGTTGTCCGGGTGCCCCTCGGTGAGGGTGCCCAGGCGCACCAGCTCGTCGTCGTCCCAGTCGGTGCCGTGCAGGGCACGGGCGGCCAGCACGCCCCCGACCACGCAGGTGGCCGAGGACCCCAGACCGCGGGAGGGTGGCACGTCGCCGGCCACCGTGCAGCGCACCGCCACCGGCTCGATGCCGTGCTCGGCGCAGGCGCGTTCGTAGGCGGCCACGGGCAGGCTGTCGCCGGCGTCGGTGCGGGCGGGGTCGTCGGCGGCCACCACCTCGAGGGTCACCCGGTTGTGCAGGGCCACCGCCAGGCCCAGGGCGTCGAAGCCGGTGCCCAGGTTGGCCGAGGTGGCCGGCACCCGCACGGTGACCGACCGGCCGGTGGCGCTCATCGGTGCAGGACCTCCTCGATGGTGGACGGCACCTCGGGGACCTCCACCACCTGCTCGTGCAGCACGGCTGCGTCGCGCAGGGAGCTCAGGCCCAGCGGGGCGCCGCGCTCGTCGCCGGCGGTGGTGGCCAGGCGCACGAGGGTGTCGAACTCGTCCTCGTCGGCCTCGTGGCCCAGGGCGGCGAGGACCGCGGGGGCGAACTTGTACGGGCTGGCCGTGGCGGCCACCAGCGCCGGTCGGGCCGGGGGCTGCTGGCCGCCGGTGAGGTCGCCGCGCCGGTACTGCGCCAGCA
>NZ_KV824386.1:0-7612 GCF_001816045.1 Kytococcus sp. HMSC28H12 | reverse complement strand
GACACCCTGCTGCGCGCCGCCGGCGAGACGCCCGGTGCCGAGGCCTGCGCGGCCGCACCCGCCCGCCTGCGCAGCGTGGGCGTGCCCACCTGGTTCTACGGCCACGAGCCGCCCAACGTGCTGGCGCAGCGCATCGCCAAGCTGTTCTCCAACGCCGTCCGCGAGGACGTGCTGCTGGCCCGGTCCGACGCGGGCCTCGTGGTGCTCCCCGGCGCCGCCGGCACCGTGCAGGAGGTCTTCCAGGTGGCCACGCGCCTCTACTACGCCACGCCGGGCTGCGAGCTCGGGGCACTCGTGCTCGTGGGGCGGGAGCACTGGACGCGGAGCCTGCCGGTGTGGCCGCTGCTGGAGGCCCTCGGCACCGACCGCGCCCTGGGCGGCGTGCTGCACCTGGTGGACGACGTGCGCGAGGCCGCGCACCGCATCGGGCCCGCCTGAGTCAGGCCAGGGTGCCCTCCGGAGCGGCGGCCAGCTGCCCGCACGCGCCGTCGATGTCCGAGCCGCGGGTGTCGCGCACCGTGGTGGGGATGCCGGCGGCGCGCAGCCGCTCCACGAACTGCTGCTCCACGCCGGGGCGCGAGGCGGTCCACTTGGAGCCCGGCGTCGGGTTGAGCGGGATGGGGTTGACGTGCACCCAGCCGCGGCCGCGGGCGTTGAGCTTCTCCCCCAGCAGGTCGGCGCGCCAGGCGTGGTCGTTGATGTCGCGGATGAGGGCGTACTCGATGCTCACGCGCCGGCCCGTGGCCTGGTAGTAGCGGTACGCGGCGTCCAGCGCCTGGTCCACGTTCCACCGGGTGTTGATGGGAACCAGCTCGTCGCGGAGCTCGTCGTCCGGGGCGTGCAGGCTGAGCGCCAGCGTGGCGGGCACGCCCTCGGCGGCGAACTTGTCGATGGCGGGCACCAGGCCCACTGTGCTCATCGTCAGGCCGCGGGCGCTCATCCCCAGCCCGTGCGGGGCAGGCTCCACCATGCGCCGCACGGCGTCGACCGCGCGACGGTAGTTGGCCAGGGCCTCGCCCATGCCCATGAACACCACGTTGTGCACCCGCAGCGGGCCGCCGGCCGCCATCGGGGTGTCCAGCGGGTCCTCGGTCCCGTCCAGCGCGGGGTCGGCGTCGTTCTCACCCAGCTCCACCTGGCCCTCGGCGAGCTCCGGCGGCGGGGTGAGCCCGGGCGCCTCGGGGTCGTTGAGCATGCGGTTGGCCGCCACCAGCTGGCCCACGATCTCGGCGGTGGACAGGTTGCGGGTCAGGCCCTGCTGCCCGGTGGCGCAGAAGGGGCAGTTCATGCCGCACCCGGCCTGGCTGGAGAGGCACAGCGTCACGCGGCGCGGGTAGCGCATGAGCACCGACTCCACCAGCGCCCCGTCGTGGAGGCGCCAGAGGGTCTTGACCGTGGCGCCGTCGTCGGCACGCTGCACGCTCACCGGGGTGAGCAGACGCGGCATGAGGGCGCGCACGGTCTCCTCGCGGCCGGCCTTGGGCAGGTCCGTCATCGCGGCCGGCTCGTCGGTCCACCGCTCGAAGAAGTGCTTGGAGAGCTGGCTGGCGCGGAAGGCTGGCCAGCCGGCCTCGGTGACCGCCGCCCTGCGGCCGTCCATGTCGAGGTCCGCCAGGTGCTGCGGCGGCTTGCCACGGCGCGGGGCGGTGAAGGTGAGCTGGCCCGGGGCGGGCGGCTGGGTGGTGGGCTGCGGCAGGTCGGTCATCGCCCCCATCATCGCACTGCCACCACACCCCGGGCAGGGCGCGAGGCGGGACCACCGGGTCCGGGCGGTCAGGGCGTGGGCACCGCCACCGCGAGGATGGCCCAGGCCACCGGCGCGGCCACCAGCAGGGAGTCGAGGCGGTCCATGATGCCGCCGTGGCCCGGCAGCAGGTTGCTCATGTCCTTGACGCCCAGGTCACGCTTGAGGGAGGACTCGGCGAAGTCCCCCACCGTGGCCGCCAGCGCCACCGTCACGCCGAGCAGCGGGCCCACCCACAGCGGCCCGGGCAGCACCCACGCCATCACCGCCAGTCCCCCCAGGGCGGCCGCGCACACCGACCCGGCGAAGCCCTCCCAGGACTTCTTGGGGCTCAGGTGCGGCGCCATCGGGTGGCGGCCGAAGCGCACCCCCGCGGCGTACCCGCCGACGTCCGAGCAGGCCACGAGCAGCACCAGGGCCACCACGCGCTGCACGCCGTCCGCCGGGGAGACCAGCAGCACCGCGCACGCCGCGAGCGCCCCCACGTAGCCCGTCACCAGCGCGGCGCCGGTCACGTCCGCGATGGCGCGGGGGACCCCCGCCGAGGCCGGGTGGTAGGGGTCCTCCCGGTCGTCGCGCTGCGGGCGGTAGGCCCTCCACACCACCTGGAGCGCCACCATCGCCACGGCGGACACCGCGAGCCCCGACCCACCGGCGAACCAGGTGGACCAGGCGATCACCATCGGGCCCACCACGGTGGGGACCCACGGCACCCGGATGCCGCCCGGGCGGTGGCGCAGCGCCTGCATCAGCTCCCAGGCCGCCACCGCACCGGCGGCGCCGGCGAGCAGCACGAAACCCTCGCGCCGGATCACCAGGGAGACGATGATCAGCGTCGCGAGGGCGAGTGCGACCGTGATGGCCGCCGGCAGGTTGCGGCCGGCGCTCGGTGTGGCGGACACGGGATCGGTGTGGGCCGGGTCAGACCTCGAGGAGCTCGGCCTCCTTGGCCTTCAGGATCTCCTCCACCTGGTCGGTGTGCTTCTTCGTGAGGGCCTCGAGCTCCTTCTCGCCACGGGCGCCCTCGTCCTCGCCGATCTCGCCGTCCTTGACCAGCTTGTCGATCTGCTCCTTGGCCGCACGGCGCACGTTGCGCAGGGACACGCGGGCCTCCTCGCCCTTGCCCTTGGCCAGCTTGATGTACTCCTTGCGGCGCTCCTCGGTGAGGGCCGGCAGCACGCAGCGGATCTGGTTGCCGTCGTTGGACGGGTTCACGCCCAGCTCGGACTCGCGCAGGGCCTTCTCGATGGCGGACATCGCCGACTTGTCGAAGGGCTGCACCATGATCGTGCGGGCCTCGGGCACCTGGAAGGACGCCAGCTGCTGCAGCGGGGTCGGGGCGCCGTAGTAGTCGACCATGATCTTGGAAAACATGCCGGCGTGGGCACGGCCGGTGCGGATGTCCGCCATGTCCTCGTGGGCGACCTCGATGGCCTTCTCCATCTTCTGCTGGGCCTCGGTCAGCGCGTCCTTGACGGTCATGCGGAACTCCTGTGTCTCGTGGTGGTTCGGGGTGGCCGTGCGGGGCCGGTGGTGCCGGTCCGGCTCAGTCGGCCGTGACGATGGTGCCGATTCTCTCACCACGCAGGGCCTGCGCGATGGCGCCCTCGCCCTGCATGCCGAAGACCATCATCGGCAGCTTGTTCTCCATGCACAGCGAGAAGGCGGCGGCGTCGGCGATGCGGAGCTGCTTGGCCAGGGCCTCGGCGAAGGTGAGGTGCTCGTAGCGCTCGGCGGTGGGGTCGGTGTGGGGGTCGGCGCTGTAGACGCCGTCGACGCCCGACTTGCTCATGAGCACCTCGTCGCACTTGATCTCCAGCGCGCGCTGGGCGGCCACGGTGTCGGTGGTGAAGAAGGGCATGCCCGCCCCGGCGCCGAAGATCACCACGCGCCCCTTCTCGAGGTGGCGGATGGCGCGGCGCGGAATGTACGGCTCGGCGACCTGGGTCATCTCGATGGCGGTCTGCACGCGCGTGTCCACGCCCTCGGCCTCGAGGAAGTTCTGCAGCGCCAGGCAGTTCATGACCGTGCCGAGCATGCCCATGTAGTCGGCCCGGGTGCGCTCCATGCCCTTGGTCTGCAGCTCGGCGCCGCGGAAGAAGTTGCCGCCGCCCACCACGATGGCCACCTGCACGCCCTCGCGGACGGCATCGGCGATCTGGGCGGAGATGCCCTTCACCACGTCGGGGTCCACGCCGACCGACCCGCCACCGAACACCTCTCCGGACATCTTCAGCAGCACCCGGCGTGCTGCGGTGCTCTGCTCTGCGGTCGTGCTCATCGGCTGGCCTCCTGGGTCACGGTGCGGCGGGCCTTCGGGCCCGGACGATCCTTGCACACCCTCCCGGCGGGGACGCCGAAGGGCCCACCCCGTGCGGGGTGGGCCCTTCGTGCGGTGCAGGGATCAGGCCTGCAGGTCGGAACCGACCTTGAAGCGCACGAAGCCGGTGACCTCGGCGCCGGCCTCCTCGGCCACCTTGGCCACGGACTTCTTGGGGTCCTTGGCGAAGGGCTGGTCGAGCAGCACGTTGTCCTTGAAGAAGGCGTTCACGCGGCCCTCGATGATCTTCGGCAGGGCCTGCTCCGGCTTGCCCTCCTCCTTGGCCGTCTCCTCGGCGATGCGACGCTCGTTCTCCACCACGGTGGGGTCGATCTCGTCGCGGGTGAGGGCGGTGGGGGCGAAGGCGGCGGCGTGCATGGCCACGTCGCGGCCGATCTGCTCGTCTGTGCCGGTGGTGGCCACGAGCACACCGATCTGCGCCGGCAGGTCCGGCGAGGTCTTGTGCAGGTAGGCCACGACCTGGCCCCCCTCGGGGGCGGTCAGGCGAGCGAGGTTGCGCACCTCGATCTTCTCGCCGATCTCGGCGTTGGAGGAGTCCAGCAGCGCCTGGACGGTCTGGCCGTCCAGCTCGGAGGACAGCAGCGCCTCGGCGGAGTCGATCTGCTGCTCGGCGGCGTGGCCCAGCACCTTGTCCGCCAGGGCGATGAACTTCTCGCCCTTGGCCACGAAGTCGGTCTCGCAGTTGATCTCGAGCAGGGTGCCCGCACCGTTGCCGGTGTGCGCGGCGACCAGGCCGTTGGAGGCCGAGCGGCCCTCACGCTTGGTCACACCCTTGAGGCCCTTGATGCGCAGGGCCTCCTTCGCGGCCTCGATGTCGCCGTTCGACTCGTCGAGGGCCTTCTTGACGTCCAGCATCCCGGCGCCGGTCTGCTCACGCAGGGCCTTGATGTCAGCAGCGGTGTAGTTCGCCATGAACCTTCGTTGCTCCTTCGGTGTGGTGGATCTGCGGTCGGTTCGGGTGGCTCAGGCCTGGGCGGAGTCGGTGGACTCGCCCTCGGCGGCGGCGGCGGCCTCGGCGGGCGCCTCGGTGGCGGCCGGGGTCTCGGCACCCTCACCGGCGAGCAGCTCGCGCTCCCACTCGGCCATGGGCTCGTCGGCGGCGGCGTTGCCCCCACCGTTGCGGGCCATGAGGCCCTCGGCGGCGGCGTCGGCCACGATGCGGGTCAGCAGCGAGACGGAGCGGATGGCGTCGTCGTTGCCCGGCACGGCGTAGTCGACCTCGTCGGGGTCGCAGTTGGTGTCCAGGATGGCGATGACCGGGATGCGGAGCTTGCGGGCCTCGGTGACGGCCAGGTGCTCCTTCTTGGTGTCCACGACCCAGACCGCGGAGGGGGTGCGGGTCATGTCGCGGATGCCGCCCAGGGTGCGGTCGAGCTTGTCGAGCTCGCGCTTGAGGACCAGCAGCTCCTTCTTGGTGCGGCCGGAGTTGGCCACGTCGTCGAAGTCGATGGCCTCGAGCTCCTTCAGGCGCTCCAGGCGCTTGGCCACGGTCTGGAAGTTGGTGAGCATGCCGCCCAGCCAGCGGTGGTTCACGTAGGGCATGCCCACGCGGGTGGCCTGCTCGGCGATGGTCTCCTGGGCCTGCTTCTTGGTACCGACGAACAGGATGGTGCCGCCGTGGGCCACGGTCTGCTTGACGAACTCGTGGGCCTCGTTGAGGTAGGTCAGCGACTGCTGCAGGTCGATGATGTAGATGCCGTTGCGCTCGGTCATGATGAAGCGCTTCATCTTGGGGTTCCAGCGACGGGTCTGGTGTCCGAAGTGGACGCCGCTCTCGAGGAGCTGGCGCATGGTGACGACGGCCATGCCGAGGTCTCGCTTTCTGATGGGGTGCAGTTGTCTCCTGGCCCGGGTGGCGCACCCCACCCCGCGTCCGGGTGGACGGTCGGGGACCACGGGCGCGCGGGTCGAGACCCGGGCGCGAATTCGCGCTCACCGGCGGCGGGCCCGGATTCCTCGGAAGGTCTCGGGCACACCGACAGATCACACGTGTCCCCGAGTCTATCCCACGGCGAGACGTGCCCCTGCGCGACGCCCTCGCCTGTGGGCCCACGTAGGGCCCCCTCCCGGCGTCCACAGGGGGCCGCGCGACCCGCCACGGGTGCAGCTCCTCCCCCGGCAGCCTCGCGGCATGGACACCTCGCGCCCCTCCCGTTCCGCCACAACGACCCGGCCGTGGCGCCGCCTGCTGCGTCGCGCCCTCGTCCCGGCCACCGCCTGGGCGGTGCTCCTCGCCGGCCTCGATGCGCCGACCGCGGCGGCCGAGGCCCATCCGGACGCGGCGCCGCCCGGACCGGAGGAGGTGGAGTCGATGCCCAACACCACCGACGTCACGCTGCCTCCTCCGCTGTGGCTGCCCTGGGAGAAGGATGTGCATCTCGACCTGGTCTCCCGCGCGGCGCCCCAGGCGTGGGCCCTGGCCGCAGCGTGGGGTCAGGTACCCGGCGGGGTGCCGGCCACCAGGGACACCGCACCGCTGGCGACGGCCTCGGGCCTGGACCCCATGGACTACAAGTGGCCCATCGCACCGGTGAAGGTCGTGCGCCCGTTCAAGCCGCCGAAGCACCGCTACGGACGGGGCCACCGCGGGGTCGACCTGCGGGCCGTCCCGGGGACGCCCGTCTACGCCGCCGGGCCCGGGTTCGTCGCCTTCAGCGGTCCGGTGGCCTCGGTGGGGACGCTCTCCATCCAGCACACCCTGCGGCTGCGCACCACCTACCAGCCCCTCACCGCCCGCGTCCCGATGGGCACACCCGTGGTCGCCGGCACGCCCATCGGGTTGCTGTCCCCGGGTGGGCACTGCCTGCCGGCCTGCCTGCACTGGGGCGCCAGGACCGGGCTGCGGACCTACATCGACCCGACGCTCCTGCCGGACTTCGCGCCGGAGCTCAAGCCCCTGGACCAGCGTCGGCGCCGGCGCTGATCCGGCCCCGGCCCACGGAATGGGCAGGGGGGGCCGGTTCAGGCCCGGGGGTGGGCGCGCCCGAAGGCCTCGCGGAGGCGTTCCACCGAGACGTGGGTGTACACCTGCGTGGTGGCCAGGCTGGCGTGCCCCAGGAGCTCCTGCACCGACCGCAGGTCGGCCCCCGCGTCCACCATGTGCGTGGCCGCCGAGTGGCGCAGGCCGTGCGGGCCCATCCGGGGGGCGCCGTCCACGCCCTCGACGGCCCGGTGCACCACGCGTCGCACCTCGCGGGGGTCGATGCGACCGCCCCGCGCCCCCAGGAAGAGCGCGCCCGCGCTGCGGTCACCCACCAGGACGGGCCGTCCCCGGTCGGCCCAGGCCGCGAGCGCCTCGGCGGCCGGGCGGCCGAAGGGCACGACCCGTTCCTTGTCCCCCTTGCCCAGCACGCGCACGGTGCGCTCGGCGTGGTCGACGGCCCCGCGGTCGAGGCCCACGAGCTCCCCCACCCGGATGCCGGTGGCGTAGAGCAGCTCGAGCAGGGCGCGGTCGCGCAGCGCCAGCGCCGTGGTCACCGGGTCGTCCGGTGCCCCGTCCTGCCGCGGGGCCGCGCCGTCCGGCCCGG
>NZ_KV824385.1:0-7212 GCF_001816045.1 Kytococcus sp. HMSC28H12 | reverse complement strand
CACCGGGGGTGGTGCGGGGCCCGGGCAGGTGCTGGTCGGCCGGGGATCAGCCGACCCAGGCGCGCGCGTTGCGGAACATGCGCAGCCACGGGCTGGCCTGGGCGGGGTCGCCGTCGCTCCAGGACATCTGCACGGTGCGCTGCACCCGCTCGGGGTGCGGCATCATCGCGGTGAAGCGGCCGTCGGCGGTCGTGACGGCGGTGAGCCCCTCCGGCGAGCCGTTGGGGTTGGCCGGGTAACTGGTGGCCACCCGCCCGTGGTTGTCCACGTAGCGCGCGGCGGCGACGACCTGCGAGGCGTCGCCCCGGGCCTCGAAGTTCGCCCGGCCCTCGCCGTGCGCCACCGCGATGGGCAGGCGCGAGCCGGCCATGCCGGTGAAGAAGACCGACGGGTTCTCCACGACCTCCACCATCGAGAGGCGTGCCTCGTACTGCTCGGAGAGGTTGCGGGTGAACCGCGGCCACGCCTCGGCGCCCGGGATGAGGTCGGCCAAGGCGGCGAACATCTGGCAGCCGTTGCAGATGCCCAGGCCGAAGGTGTCCTGACGCCCGAAGAAGGTGGCGAACTGCTCGGTGAGCCGCTCGTTGAACAGCACCGAGCGCGCCCAGCCCTCGCCGGCGCCCAGGGTGTCTCCGTACGAGAAGCCACCGCAGGCCACCAGGCCCGTGGTGTCGGCCAGGTCGAAGCGGCCGGTCTGCAGGTCGGTCATGTGCACGTCGTAGGTGTCGAAGCCCGCGCGGTCGAAGGCGAAGGCGGTCTCCACGTGCGAGTTCACGCCCTGCTCGCGCAGGACCGCCACCTTGGGCCGGGCGCCGAGGTTCAGGTAGGGCGCGGCCACGTCCTCGGCGGGGTCGAAGGAGGGCGCCACGTGCAGGCCGGGGTCGTCGTCGGCCCCGAAGGCGGCGTGCTCCTCGTCGGCACAGGCCGGGTTGTCGCGCAGGGCCGCGATGCGCCAGCTCACCTCGTCCCACACCTGGGCCAGCTCGTGCACGCCCTCGTCGAGGGCGGGCGCGCCGCCCAGCGTGACGCGCACCCGGCGCTCGGCGGTCGCGCGGCCGACCGTGGTCGAGACCTCGCCCAGCCCGTGGCGCGCCAGCAGCTCGAGCACCTCGTCGGAACGCCCTGCCGGGACGCCGAGCACCACACCGAGCTCCTCGGCGAACAGGGCGGCCACATCGGCGACGTCGGCCTCCACGCCCACGGCACCGGCGAAGGCCATCTCGGCCAGGGTCGCCCACAGGCCGCCGTCCGAGCGGTCGTGGTAGGCCGTCACCAGGCCGGCCCCGCGCAGCTCGGTGAGCGCGGCGGCCAGACCCACCAGCAGCTGGGGGTCGTCCAGGTCCGGCACGGTGCCGCCGAACTCGCCGCGCACCTGCGCCAGCATCGAGCCGCCGAGGCGGTTGGCACCGCGGCCCAGGTCCACCAGCACCAGCTCGTCGTCGGCGTGCACCTGCGGGGTCCACGTGCCGCGCACGTCCTCCAGGGAGGCGAAGGCCGACACCACCAGCGAGACAGGGGAGACCACCTCGTGCTGGGTCCCGTCCTGCTCCCACTTGGTGCGCATCGACAGTGAGTCCTTGCCCACCGGCACCGAGACACCGAGTGCCGGGCACAGCTCCATGGCCACCGCCTGCACGGTGTCGTAGAGCGCGGCGTCCTCGCCGGGCTCGCCGCAGGCGGCCATCCAGTTGCAGGACAGCTTCACGCCGCGCAGGGTCACCGGCGCCGCGAGCAGGTTGGTGAGCGCCTCGCCCACGGCCATGCGGCCCGATGCGGGGCCGTCCACCGCCGCGAGCGGCATGCGCTCGCCACTGGCCATCGCCTGGCCGGACAGTCCCACCAGATCGCTCAGGGTGACGGCCACGTCGGCCACCGGCACCTGCCATGGGCCCACCATCTGGTCGCGGTGGCTCAGCCCGCCCACGGTGCGGTCGCCGATGGTGATGAGGAAGCGCTTGGAGGCCACGCTCGGGTGGCGCAGCACGTCGAGGGCCGCGCCGCGCAGCGCGTCACCGGTGAGCGACGCGGTGTCCAACGCGTCGGTGGAGCGCTGCACACGCTGCACGTCACGCAGCATCTTCGGCGGCTTGCCCAGGAGCACCTCCATCGGCATGTCCACCGCGGTGTCCTCGGTCTGGTCTCCGCCGGCACCCGCGGCGCCGGTGACCACCAGCTGGCCGTCAGCGGTGGCCTCGCCGACCACGGCGAAGGGGCAGCGCTCGCGCTCGCAGAAGGCCGTGAAGCGCTCCAGGGAGTCCGGCGCGATGGCCAGCACGTAGCGCTCCTGGCTCTCGTTCGACCAGATCTCCTTGGGGGCCAGGCCGGACTCCTCCACGGGCACCGCGCCGAGGTCGAAGCGGGCGCCCAGCCCGGCGTCGTCGACCAGCTCGGGGAACGCGTTGCTCAGGCCGCCGGCGCCCACGTCGTGGATGGCCAGCACCGGGTTGTCCTCGCCCAGGCTCCAGCAGTGGTTGATGACCTCCTGGGCGCGGCGCTCCATCTCCGGGTTTCCGCGCTGCACCGAGTCGAAGTCGAGCTCCACGGCGTTGGTGCCCGAGGCCATCGAGCTGGCGGCGCCACCGCCCATGCCGATGCGCATGCCCGGCCCGCCCAGCTGCACCAGCAGGGTGCCGGGGGCGAAGCGGACCTTCTCGGTCTGGCCGGCGCTGATGGCGCCCAGGCCGCCGGCGCTCATGATCGGCTTGTGGTAGCCGCGGCGGACGCCGTCCACGGTCTGCTCGTAGACGCGGAAGAAGCCGCCCAGACCGGGGCGCCCGAACTCGTTGTTGAAGGCGGCGGCGCCCAGCGGGCCCTCCACCATGATCTCCAGCGGGGTGGCGATGTGGTCCGGTGCGCTGGCCCCGCCGGCCTCCCACGGCTCGTCGGTACCCGGCAGGTGCAGGTTGGAGACGGCGAAGCCGGTGAGCCCGGCCTTGGGGGCGCTGCCGCGACCGGTGGCGCCCTCGTCGCGGATCTCGCCACCGGCCCCGGTGGAGGCGCCGGGGAACGGGGAGATGGCGCTCGGGTGGTTGTGGGTCTCCACCTTCATGAGCACGTGCACCTCGTCCTCGCGCTCGGTGTAGCGGGAGGCGCCGGGCTGCTCGGGGAGCCAGCGGGTGATGCGGCCACCGGTCATGATCGAGGCGTTGTCCTTGTAGGCCACCACGGTGCCCTCGCCGGCCACGGCCTCGGTGTGCCGGATCATGCCGAACAGGCTCTTCTCCTGGGCCTGGCCGTCCACCACGAAGTCGGCGTTGAAGATCTTGTGGCGGCAGTGCTCGCTGTTGGCCTGGGCGAACATCATGAGCTCCACGTCGGTGGGGTTGCGCTCCAGGCGCGTGAAGGCCTCCACGAGGTAGTCCACCTCGTCCTCGCTGAGGGCCAGGCCCCAGGCGGCGTTGGCCTCCACGAGCGCCTCGCGGCCCCGCCCGGCGATGTCGACCCGCTCCATCGCGGCCCCCTCGCGCTCTGCGAACAGGCCCGCCAGGTCGTCGGCCGAGACCAGCACGCTCTGGGTCATCCGGTCGTGCAGCACGGCGGCGCAGGCCAGCCACTGCTCGTCGGTGAGGGGCTCGGCGGTGGCCAGGCGGTACTCCGTCACCCGTTCGACGCGCTCCACCGCCAGCCCGCAGTTGTGTGCGATGTCGGTGGCCTTGCTCGCCCACGGGGAGATGGTGCCCAGGCGCGGGGCCACGAGCACCACGGCCGCGCTCCCGGAGGTGTCCTCGATGGCGGGCTCGCCGTAGGTGAGCAGCTCGCGCACCCGGCCGGCGGTGGCCTCGTCGAGCTCCGCGGTGGAGGCCACGAGGTGCAGGTACCGCGCCGTGACGCCCTCGATGCAGGGCACCACCTCGCGCAGCCGGCGCAGCAGCGCGGTGGCGCGGAAGTCGGAGAGGGCGGACCCGCCCGGGACGGTGGTCAGCACGAGGTCGTGCGGCAGCGCGGCCATGTCAGGGACTCCTGGGCAGGGGGCGGGACGGGGCGGCGACATTCTAGGTCGCGGCCCCCACCCCTGTGCCGGGGCCACGGCGCCGGTGGGCGGGGACGCGCGCCGCTCTCTACAGTGGGGGAGTGCCTGAACCTCATCACACCCCCGGCCTGTCCGATCCCGAGGGCTCCCTCGCGCTCGCCGAGCGTTCCGAGCTCGACGCGCCCTGGTACACGCTCGTCTGGAACGACCCGGTCAACCTCATGAGCTACGTGACCTTCGTGCTCATGGACCACTTCGGCTACTCCCGGCACGTGGCCGAGGGGATGATGATGGACATCCACACCAAGGGCCGCTGCGTGGTCTCCACCGGCACCCGCGAGGCGATGGAGGTGGACACCCAGGCCATGCAGGAGTACGGCCTGTGGGCCACCTTCGGGCAGGACACCTGATGGCGCGCGCGTTCCGCTGGGAGGGCGACGCCGCGGTGGCGCACCTCGACGAGCTCGAGCTCGAGGCCCTCGCCGACGGCGCGACGGCCGTGATCACCATCCTCGGGGAGGAGCCCGGGGCTGCCGTGACCGGGACCGATGCCGTGCTGCCCGAACTCTCCGGTGGCCCGACCTCCTCGGGAGGTGCCTCGGCCGAGGACGACCTGCACGCCCGCTTCGAGGCGCTCACCGCCGGCCTCACCCCGAGCGATCCCGAGCTCGCCGTCGACCCGGTGGACCCGGCCGAGCTCCACGGCGGCGACCCGGCCCTGTCCCGCCTGCTCCCCGCCGCGCACACCAGCGACGTGGCCGCGGCCCGGGACTTCGCCGCCCTGGCCCACGACGGCATCCGCGCCACCAAGGTGGCCAACCTGCGGGCCCTCGTGGCGGCCTGCGAGCGGTCCCGGGAGTCCGGCGTCATGGCCCTGAACCCGCGCGAGGCCCGGCAGGTCATGGCCGCGTTCACCGACGTGCGCCTCGTACTGGCCGACCGGCTCGGCATCCACGAGGACCACGACGCCGAGCGCGTGGACGCCCAGACCTCCGAGCTCATCCGCGCCGTGGAGCGCGGGGAGACGCTCTCCGACGCCGACGAGGTGGCCCTGCAGCTGGGCATCCACCACGGCTTCGTCGGGTGGATGCAGGAGACCCTCGTGGAGGCCCTGCTGCGGCACTGACCGGCCGGGGACGAGGGGGCCGGCTGCCCTAGGCTGGAGCCACCATGACTGCAGCCTCTGACCAGACCGTCGCACCCGCCGCCCACGCCTCCGAGCACGCCGAGGCCACCGGCTCGGACGTGCGCGTCCGCTTCTGCCCCAGCCCCACCGGAACGCCCCACGTGGGCCTGGCCCGCACCGCCCTGTTCAACTGGGCGTACGCCCGCCACACCGGCGGCAAGCTCGTCTTCCGCCTGGAGGACACCGACGCCGCCCGCGACTCCGAGGAGTCCGCCCAGGGCATCCACGACATGCTCGAGTGGCTGGGTCTCACCCCCGACGAGGGTGTCCGTGAGGGTGGCCCGTACGCGCCCTACCGCCAGAGCGAGCGCCACGACCACCACGCCGAGGTGGCCCGCAAGCTGCTCGAGGCCGGCTACGCCTACGAGTCCTTCTCCACCCCCGAGGAGGTGGAGGAACGCCACAAGGCGGCCGGCCGCGACCCCAAGCTGGGCTACGACAACTTCGACCGGGAGCTCACGCAGGAGCAGAAGGACGCCTTCCGTGCCGAGGGGCGTGAGCCGGTGCTGCGCCTGCGCATGCCGGACGAGGACATCACCTTCACCGACATGGTGCGCGGCGAGGTGACCTTCCCGGCCGGCCAGATCCCGGACTACGTCATCGTCCGCGGCAACGGTGTGCCGCTGTACACGCTGGTCAACCCGGTGGACGACGCCGCGATGCGGATCACCCACGTCATCCGCGGCGAGGACCTGCTGAGCAGCACCCCGCGGCAGATCGCGCTCTACCGCGCGCTCATCGCCATCGGCGAGGCGGAGCAGGTGCCCACCTTCGGCCACCTCCCGCTGGTGCTGGGCAACGGCACCAAGAAGCTCTCCAAGCGCGACCCGGAGGCCAACCTCTTCCTCCACCGCGACCGGGGCTTCGTGCGCGAGGGCATGATCAACTACCTGGCCCTGCTCGGCTGGTCGATCGGGGGCGACCGCGACCTGTTCACCCCCGAGGAGCTCGTCGAGGCCTTCGACGTGCACGCCGTGAACCCCAACCCGGCGCGCTGGGACCAGAAGAAGGCCGAGTCCATCAACGGCGACCACCTGCGCCAGCTGGAGCTGGGTGACTTCACCGGCCGGATGCTGCCCTACCTGCAGGACGCGGGGGTGCTGCCGGACCGTCCCTCGATGGGGGAGCTGGCACGCCTCAAGGACGTGGCCGAGCTGGTGCAGACCCGTGTGCCGGTGCTCAGCGAGACCGTGCCGCTGGTGCGGCCTTTCTTCGTGGATGACGAGGCGCTGGAGCGGGACGAGGCCGCCGTGGCGGGCCTCAAGGAGGACGCGCCGCAGGTGCTGGAGGCCGCCGTGGCCGCTCTGGAGCAGCTGCCGGACACCCCGGCGGTCTCCCTGGGGGAGGACGGCGACGGTCCGCGCTGGGTGACGGCCGACATCGAGGCCACGCTGCGCGAGGCGCTGCTCGACGGGATGGGCCTGAAGCCCAAGGTGGCGTTCACGCCTCTGCGCGTGGCCCTGAGCGGCGCGAAGGTCTCGCCGCCGCTGTTCGAGTCGATGGAGATCCTGGGTCGTCCGTCGACGCTCGCACGCCTGCGCTCCTTTCGGGAGCAGCTGGCCTGACGCGGATCTCGCGACGGGGGACGGCCGATTGGCGTCCCCCGTCGGAGTTGTGTAAGGTATCGCCTCGGTTCGCCCCGCTGGGGAGAGCCGCTCACGACAGGTGAGGGAGCCCTCGGGTTCACCGATCTTGGCGCGAGAACCCTTGGGGTATGGTGTAATTGGCAGCACGAGTGATTCTGGTTCATTTAGTCTAGGTTCGAGTCCTGGTACCCCAGCCAGCAGCACGAGGAGATCTTCGGATCACCGAGATGCTGCAGAGGGCAAGCCCTTGTGGTAGAGTCCTCCAGTCGCAAAGAGCGACACGGCCCCGTTGTGTAGCGGCCTAGCACGCCGCCCTCTCAAGGCGGTAGCGCGGGTTCAAATCCCGTCGGGGCTACAGTTCAGAAGGACCCCGGTCTTCGGACCGGGGTCCTTCTGCATGTCCGGGTGATGCCTGTCCGGGGGAGGAGTCGTCCGACGGGGGCCAGGGCCACCAACTCGGAGCCCCGCTG